>JBDLTI010000009.1:0-49543 GCA_039805865.1 Pseudomonadota bacterium
GGTCACCGCCAGGCATCCCATGCCAAAAAACCCATCCCTCCCAAAGAGGGGTGGGTTTTTTATTTGTGGCAACCCGTTTCTACATCACCCTTTATCAGTGTATTAAGGCGAATTTATCGGTTGTCAATCGCTGATTTGAACGGCGAGGCTGGTAGAATTCTGCGTGGCGGGTCTCCTCGCATTGTTAAGTCGTGAACCGGGTCAGGTCCGGAAGGAAGCAGCCCCAGCGACTGAGGCAAGTGCCGGGGGTCAGGCTCGCCACCTTCTTATTTTGCAGATCCTTTATGAGCTACCAGGTCCTCGCGCGCAAGTGGCGCCCGAAATCTTTTGAGTCCCTGGTGGGACAGGATGCTGTTGTGCGTGCGTTGACGCACGCACTCGATGCCAACAGACTTCACCATGCCTATCTGCTGACAGGTACACGAGGTGTCGGTAAGACAACAATTGCCCGGATATTGGCAAAGGCACTCAATTGCGAACAGGGTGTTTCATCAAAGCCTTGTGGCGTTTGTTCAGCCTGTCAGCAAATTGACGCCGGCCGTTTTGTTGACTATATCGAAATGGATGCGGCGTCTAATCGCGGTGTTGATGAAATGGTCCAGCTGCTAGAGCAGGCCACATTTCTCCCGAGTGTAGGGCGTTATAAGGTCTACATGATCGATGAAGTTCATCAGCTAACTACACACGCATTTAATGCGATGCTGAAAACGTTGGAAGAGCCACCCGCTCATGTCAAATTTATATTAGCTACAACCGACCCACAGAAAATTCTTGTAACAGTTCTTTCGCGTTGTTTGCAATTCAATCTGCGTCAGGTATCGCCACCACTACTTGCTTCGCACCTGGAGCACGTTTTAAACGGTGAGGGGAACGCGCCTGATGTTAAAGCCCTCGAGTTGATTGCTCGTGCTGCCGGCGGCAGTGTTCGAGACGCTTTGTCATTACTGGATCAGGCGATCGCGCATGGAGGTGGTTCGGTTGAGGCAGATCAGGTATCCCAGATGCTTGGCACATCCAATATGTCACGCATGCTGGGGATGCTATCGGCATTGATCCAGGGTGATGTATCGGCCGTTCGTGAACAAACATTGCAAATGGCGGCAGGTGCGCTCTCATTTGAATCAGCCCTTGATGATCTATCCCGCTTGGCCGTTTCATTGCAACTCATGCAATTTGATGCGTCAGATGGCTCTCAAGAGTTTTCTTCGTTGGCCGAAGATGATGCGCAACAGCTCCGCCTGCTTTCAACGCAATGCTCGCGTGTATACGCGCAGCTTATTTATCAAGTGGCAACCAAAGCACGTGCTGATTTGCGCCTAGCCCCTGATTCAGCCCATGGCTTCCTAATGGCCATGTTGCGACTATTGGCAGTTCACCCCGGGCATGTATCAGCGGCTGAGCCTGTGATGGCTACAACACCGCTAAGGGCTGCGGCTCCTCCTGTTCAGGCCATCAGTCAAGTCGAGAAGCCTCCCGTAACCGAGGAGCGCCCGGCTGTGGCACCGGAGTTAAAACCGCCAGAGTCTTTAAGCGATCTTTGTGCTGAGACGTGGCCGCAAACGGTTGAACGACTTGGTCTCAAAGGCATGGCTCGTGAACTTGTACAGCATAGTGCCTTTGCAAGCTTTGCCGATGGTTTGGTTGCCCTCAACTTGCCAGCGACGCATCGGCAGTTGCTCATGCCAGCCTCAGAGCAACGTGTGGCGCAAGCCCTTTCGGAGTTGCTCGGTGCACAGGTTCGTGTGAAATTTGACGTTGTCGAACAGGTAGGGGTTACGGCAGCCGTATTAAAAAAAGAAGCGGCGGAGGAACGTCATAACACGGCAGTGGCCGCTATCGAGAGTGATCCCCTGGTGCAAGAGCTGATCGATGTATTTGATGCAAAGCTAATAGATGGCTCGATTCGTTCAGTGACGGGTTGATTAGAGTTAAACAAACAAGGAGTTTTAAATGCGCGGTATGGGCGGAGTGGCTGGTCTGGGTGGTTTGATGAAACAGGCACAGCAAATGCAGGAACGCATGAAAAAGGCACAGGAAGAACTGGCTGACGTAGAAGTGGAAGGTCAGTCTGGTTCGGGGATCGTTAAAGTCACCATGACCTGTGCCCACGTGGTTCGGCGCATCGCGATTGATCCAGCCGCAATGGATGATCGTGAAATGTTGGAAGACCTGGTTGCCGCTGCTGTGAACGATGCAGTTCGTCGTGTCGAAGAAACCTCGCAAGGCAAGATGTCCGGTTTTACAGCAGGTTTGAACCTGCCACCTGGCTTTAAGCTGCCGTTCTGATCTTCTGTGTCGGCAACACTCGAAAGCTTGATTGAAGCACTGCGCTGTTTGCCGGGCGTTGGCCCGAAATCAGCGCAGCGCATGGCCTATCATCTGCTGCAACATGATCGTGAGGGTGCTGCGCGCCTGGGGTTTGCGCTGGATTCGGCGATTAACCGTATACAGCATTGCGAACGCTGTAATACGTATACGGAAACGCCCATTTGTGATCGTTGCCAATCCGACCGGCGAGATCCTTCTGTACTCTGTGTCGTCGAAACCCCTGTTGATCTCAACATGGTGGAGCAGACCCAGGCATACAATGGGCTGTATTTTGTGCTCATGGGGCGAATCTCTCCCTTGGATGGTTTAGGCCCGAGAAATCTCCGTTTAGAGCAATTAGTGGCTCGTGCTGGCGATGGTTTGGTCAAAGAAGTCATTTTGGCCACAAATTTTACCAACGAGGGAGAGGCCACCGCCCATTTTGTGTCCGAACTGCTAAAGCGCCACGGGCTAAGGGTTACACGGATCGCCAGAGGCGTTCCGGTGGGCGGCGAACTGGAATTTGTTGATAGTGGAACGCTAGCACAGGCATTAAGAGAGCGCCGACGGCTAGAATCCTGATTTTTCTTTGCGTATAATCTTAAAAATTAATTAAGCCTGAACATTCTGGGGACCCGTCCATGAGCAATGAGCAGAAAGTAGATCCCAGCCGTCGTCGGTTACTTGTAACCACAGCGGCTATTGGGGGTGTAGGAGCGGTTGCCGCTCTGGTGCCGTTTGTAAGCAGCATGTTGCCGTCTGCCCGCGCCCGTGCGGCGGGTGCACCCGTTGAAGCGGATATCAGCAAACTTGAGCCAGGCCAGATGATGGTTGTGGAATGGCGCGGTAAGCCCGTGTGGATCCTGAACCGCACACCGGAAATGCTGGGCACATTGCCAAAGCTCAATGAGGCTGTGGCAGACCCGAACTCTGAAAAAGATCAGCAACCCGCTTATTGCAAAAACGAGCATCGCTCAATTAAAGACAATATCTGGGTTGCTATCGGTATCTGTACGCACCTAGGCTGTTCGCCATCGTCGAAGTTTTCTGAAGGTGCTTCCCAGGGTATGCCGGGTGACTGGCTCGGCGGCTTCCTTTGCCCGTGCCATGGTTCGACTTTTGACTTAGCTGGGCGCGTCTTTAAAGACAAACCGGCGCCGACCAATCTAGAGATCCCGCCGCACGCCTACCTGAGCGATACGCGCCTGGTCATCGGTGAAAGCAAAGGAGCCTGACGATGGCAAGCAATAAACACTACGAAAAGTTCAAGTCCAACGGTAGCGTTGGCGGCAATGTCCTTGAGTGGATCGATGCGCGGTTCCCGCTGACATCAACGATTAAAGGCCATCTGACCGATTACTACGCACCAAAGAATTTCAATTTCTGGTATTTCTTTGGCTCATTGGCGCTGCTGGTTCTGGTTCTTCAGATCGTCACCGGTATTTTCCTTGTAATGAACTACAAGCCGGATGCCAACCTGAACGAAAGCGGTATTCCTATTGCGTTTGCCAGTGTGGAATACATCATGCGAGACGTCTCTGGCGGCTGGCTGATCCGTTACCTGCACTCGACAGGTGCCTCGGCTTTTTTTGTTGTGGTCTACCTGCACATGTTCCGCGGTCTGCTGTACGGTTCATACCGTCAGCCGCGTGAATTACTGTGGGTATTCGGTACGCTGATTTTCCTGTGCCTGATGGCAGAAGCCTTCATGGGTTATCTGCTGCCTTGGGGTCAGATGTCTTTCTGGGGCGCGCAGGTCATTATTAACCTGTTTGGTGCCATTCCAGTCATCGGCCCGGATCTGTCGACCCTGATTCGCGGTGACTTTGTGGTTGGTGATGCAACGCTCAACCGCTTCTTCTCGTTACACGTGATTGCTGTACCGCTGATCCTGATCGGTCTGGTCGCTGCTCACTTGGTGGCGCTGCATGAAGTGGGTTCGAACAATCCAGACGGCATTGAGATCAAAGCCAACCTGGATGAGCACGGCAACCCACGTGATGGTATTCCATTCCACCCGTACTACACCGTTAAAGATATCGTCGGTGTTGTGGCCTTCCTGTTTGTGTTCTCGATCGTCGTGTTCTTTGCCCCCGAAGGCGGCGGCTACTTCCTGGAATACAACAACTTCTATCAGGCCGATCCGCTGAAGACGCCTTCGCACATTGCGCCAGTCTGGTACTTCACGCCGTTTTACTCGGTACTGCGTGCGATCGTCTGGCCAATTCTCGGCATCGATGCCAAGTTCTGGGGTGTGGTCGGCATGGGCGCATCGGTCGTGATTATTGCCTTCCTGCCTTGGCTAGATCGCAGTCCTGTTAAGTCGATCCGCTATCGTGGCCCGATCTTCAAGGGCGCGCTGACAATCTTTGTGATTGCCTTCTTCATCCTAGGCTACCTCGGCACCCAACCGCCGTCGTACGCTGGCGAGAAGATTTCACAAGTGTGCAGCCTGATCTATTTTGGCTTCTTCCTGCTGATGCCGTGGTATTCGAAGATCGATAAGTACACCATTCCGCCTGAGCGCGTGACGGACTAACAGGGTTGAAGATCATGAAAATGAAATCATTCTTTGCAGCACTCATCATGGTTCCGGCGCTGGCTTTTGCTAGCGGTGCCGAAGTGCATCTCGACAAAGCGCCCAACGTGCAGGGTGACAACGCAGCCTTGCAAAACGGTGCACGTCTGTTCGTTAACTACTGTCAGAGCTGTCACGGTGCCTCTTTCATCCGTTACGAAAAACTGATGGAGCTGGGTCTGTCCGAGCAACAGATCAAAGACAACCTCATGTTCACCGGTGACAAGATCGGTGACACGATGAAGATCGCGATGCGCCCGGACGAAGCCAAGAAGTGGTTCGGTGCGACACCGCCTGATCTGACACTGATCGCCCGTGCCCGTGCATCGAGTGATGGTAGCGGCGCTGACTGGCTCTACACCTATCTGCGTAGCTTCTACAAAGACGATGCACGACCAACAGGTTGGAATAACGTTGTATTTGCTAACGTCGGCATGCCGAACATGCTGTGGCAGCTGCAGGGTGTTCAGGCGCTCGAAATCGTTAAAGAAGAGAGCGGCAAAGAGCACCACAAGCTGGTTCTGGTTGAACCAGGTCAGCTGACACCAGAGCAGTTTGACAAGCAGGTTGCAGACCTGGTCGGCTTCCTCGTCTGGATGGGAGAGCCTGGTGCCGGCTATCGCAAAGCGGTTGGCGTTGGCGTTCTGATTTTCCTGGCAGTGCTCTTTGTTTCTGCGTACGCGCTGAAAAAGAACTACTGGAAAGATATTCACTAAGTAACAATCACTGGCACCTGCAGAGGTGCTGGCAAGCTCGGGGTCGATTATCGATCCCGATCTTTTTTAGAGGGCCTTGATCATGATGCATTTGTACTCGGGAACCGTTTGTCCCTTCAGCCACCGTTGCCGGATTGTGCTGTTCGAAAAAGGGATGGACTTCGAGATTCACGACATCGACCTGATGAACAAGCCAGAAGACCTGGCTGTGATGAATCCTCATAACCGCGTGCCCGTTCTGGTCGAGCGCGATCTGATTCTGTATGAACCAAATATCATCAATGAGTACATTGATGAGCGCTTTCCGCATCCGCAATTGATGCCGCCAGATCCGGTCCAACGCGCCCAGGCGCGTCAGCTGCTGAACGGCATGGAGCGTGAGATTTTTTCGTTTATCGAGCCGATTGAGCGCAACCTAAAGACTGCAGATAAGGCGCGTAGCGAAATTCGTGATCGTCTGATCGAAATTGCGCCGATCTTCCACAAGCAAAAGCATTTGATGAGTGATGAGTTCTCGATGCTGGATGTGGCCATCGCACCGCTGTTATGGCGCCTTGACCATTATGAGATCAGCTTGCCGAAGACGGCTGCGCCACTGTTCAAATACGCCGAGCGTATTTTCAGCCGTCAGGGCTTCATCGACTCGATGACGCCACAAGAAAAGATCATGCGTAAGTAATTCAACGTGCTCTCGACAAAGCCCTACTTGATACGTGCCTTGTGGAGCTGGTGCTGTGACGCCGGATTCACGCCGTACCTCACGGTATTTGTCGATGAGCACTGTCGTGTGCCGCTTGATTACGTTCAGGATGGATCCATCACTCTGAACCTTAGCCCCTCGGCAACAGGGCAGCTGGATCTTGGTAATGACTGGATCACGCTAAGTGCCCGTTTTGGTGGCGTGCCACGCGAATTAATGTTTCCAATGGGTGCCGTAGTGGGCATTTTTGCCCGTGAAAATGGTGCGGGCATGGAATTCGCTTATGAGCCAACAGTGTCAGAGACTTCGGTTCAACCCGTCGTAGAAATCAAGCCCGGGTCATCTGCGACAGCAGCCAAATCAGAAACTGCTGGCAAGACTAGTCGCCCACCGCACCTTCAGCGTATTAAATAAAGAGCGTCACAAACAAAATGGCTGCGGATATCATCATTCTTTTTGCCCATGGTGCCCGCGATCCTGAATGGGCTCGCCCAGTGGAAGCTGTTGCTCAACGATTGCGCGAACGTTTTCCGAATCGGCTTGTCGAGGTTGCATTCCTTGAGTTCATGAAGCCAACGTTGCCGGAGGCAGTTGCGCGTATCGTTTCTGCAGGGGCGCCTTCTTGTGGAGCGCGTATCCAGATACTGCCTTTCTTTATTGCGCAGGGGGGGCATTTGCGCAAGGAACTGCCTGAAATGCTGGATGGGCTGCGTGGACAATATCCTGAACAGGCTTTTGCACTCTTGCCACCGCTCGGAGAGCTGGCTGCAGTCCAAGCTGCAATGGCCGAAGCCATTGCCAGTCTAATTCCCTGAGCGGCGCCTCCTGTTTAGTGCGGCTTAGGCTTAACGTATAGGCTGGCTGCCATGGTCACCAGCAAGAACGACAGAACCACAGTCAAAGAAGCGCCCACCGGAATGTGGTAAAAATCCATCATCAGCATTTTGGCGCCAATGAAAACCAAAATTGCGGCCAAGCCAAATTTGAGCAAATGGAAGCGTTCCGCCATGCCGGCCAACATGAAATAGAGTGCGCGCAGACCCAGGACTGCAAAGATGTTTGAGCTCATCACGATGAACGGATCGGTGGTGACTGCAAAGATCGCGGGGATGGAGTCCACGGCAAACATGACATCGGTAACGCCAATGATCGCCACCACCAGGAACAAGGGGGTAAACACGCGTGCACCATCCTTCATGAGCATCAGCGCACTGCCGTGATATTCGTGGGTGATCGTCAGGTGCTTGTTCATCCATTTGAGCAAACGGTTATTTTGAAGATCGGGCTCTTCTTCGTCAGCAACGACCATTTTAACGCCGGTGTATAGCAGGAACAGTCCAAAGACGTACATGATCCAGCTGAACCGGGAGATTAACCAGGCGCCCACCAGGATAAGCACAATTCTGAGGACGATCGCTGCAATAATGCCGATCATCAGGGCTTTTTTCTGCTGAGGCGGTGGCACCTTGAACGCGTTGAACAGCATCAGGAAGACGAATAGATTATCGACTGAAAGCGATTTTTCAATGATGTAACCGGTTAGAAACTCCCCCGCCTTCAGGTCGGCGAGCGCACGCCCCTCCGACAGGTCTAGGGCATACCAAAGCCCGGCACAAAACACCAGTGCCAGTGCAATCCAGATGAGAGACCAGCGTAAGGCATCCTTGAACCTGATCACTCGGCTGCCCTGTTGGCGCAACATCATGAAATCAGCGCCGAGTGCTGCAGTCACGAAAATAACCAAGGCAACCCACGCAAAAGGCGAATCTATATTCGGGATAGTGCTCAAAGACATTGAAAATCCTACAAGGGGTTGCTCAGTGCGCTCAATTCGCGCGCAGCATGGCAGAATGAACAGTTAGGCGTTATTTTGCCACGAACCTCGGATAAACGAAGATGTCAGCACTTGAGTTTGCGATTTTACCGGTTACGGCTTTTGCCCAGAACTGCACATTAATTTGGTCCCCCAGCAACAAACGTGGGGCAATTGTTGATCCGGGTGGTGATCTGGATCGATTGGAATCCGAGATTAAAAAGCGAGAGGTCACGCTTGAGAAAATCCTCATTACCCATGGGCATATCGACCATGCCGGTGGCGCTGCAGAACTCTCAAAACGATTAAATATCCCCATTGAAGGCCCACATCAGGATGATCTTTTCTGGATTGACGGGATGCCGATGCAGTCGAAGCAGTTCGGGTTTCCGCATGCGGATGCTTTTGTGCCTTCTCGTTGGCTGGTTGATGGCGATACAGTCACCGTTGCTGGTGAAACGCTGAATGTTATTCATTGCCCGGGACACACGCCGGGACACGTCTGTTTCTATCATGCCCCTTCTCAACTGGCCCTGGTTGGCGATGTTTTGTTCCAGCAGTCGATCGGACGCACGGATTTCCCCAAGGGCAACCACCAGCAACTGATTCATTCGATCCGAGAGAAGCTGTTTCCATTGGGTGATGATGTCCGTTTTGTACCGGGTCATGGGCCGATGTCCACCTTTGGTGATGAACGAATGGACAACCCCTTTGTTGCAGATGGTCAGCGCTAACGCGGTGTGCACGAGTTTTCAGCTCGTTTTGCAACGACCCTTAGGAATGACTCCCCCTCTGTTAGAATAGAGGCAACGTAAAGACTCCAGGAATTAGCGCCGATGAAAACCACTTTTCTCGACTTTGAGCAGCCGATTGCCGAACTGGAAGGCAAGATCGAGGAACTTCGCGCCATGCAGGACGAATCGGGCGTAGATATCTCGGAAGAAGTAGAGCGGCTGGCTGAAAAGAGTCGTACGCTATCGAACGATATTTACGCGAAGCTCTCGCCTTGGCAGAGTGCGCAGGTGGCGCGTCATCCGCAGCGCCCATACACTTTTGATTACATCGAAAATATCTTTACAGATTTCCATGAGCTGCATGGCGATCGCGCATTTGCTGACGACACAGCGATTGTGGGCGGCCTGGCCCGCCTCAATGGCGAGCCTTGTGTTGTCATCGGCCATCAGAAAGGCCGTGACACCAAAGAAAAAATTTATCGCAATTTCGGCATGCCCCGTCCTGAGGGTTATCGCAAGGCGTTACGTCTGATGAAGCTGGCCGAAAAATTTAGCCTGCCGGTATTTACCTTTGTCGACACACCGGGTGCATATCCGGGCATTGGTGCGGAAGAGCGCGGCCAGTCAGAAGCGATTGGGCGCAATCTACTGGTTATGGCTGAGCTCAAGACCCCGATTATCGTCACAGTTATTGGCGAAGGCGGCTCGGGTGGCGCTTTGGCTATTGCCGTGGGTGACGAAGTACTGATGTTGCAACATTCCACGTACGCTGTGATCTCGCCGGAAGGCTGTGCCACCATTCTCTGGAAGAGTGCTGAAAAAGCGTCTGAGGCGGCAGAAATCATGGGTATTACCGCTGGGCGTCTCAAATCACTGGGCCTGATTGATCAGGTGGTTGAAGAAACCCCTGGCGGCGCTCATCGTGACATCGTGGGTATGGCCAAGAACCTCAAGCAGGCGCTTGAACAGGCGTTGGGTCGCGTCAGCGGGCTGGATCATGATGCATTAGTGCGTCGACGCATTGATCGTCTGATGGCTTATGGTGCCTTTGATGAGGTCGCTGCCTGAAGCGTTGTTCAGCCGTAGCCTGAGTCCGAATGACAGCGGACGCTGATCTCATTATCACCCATCTGCGTGCCGCGCTGGGTGATGACTGTCAGTCCGGTAAAAAAATCTGCATTGCCCTTTCCGGGGGCATGGATTCCATGGTGCTTCTTCATGCCATGGTTCAACTGGGGGAAGAGACACCTATTTCGCTGTTGGCATTGCATGTGAATCACGGTATCTCACCGCATGCCGCGAACTGGGCCGAGTTTTGTCAGCAAAGCTGCGCCGCGTTGAAAGTCCCTTGTGAAGTTGCTTCGCTGGCACCATTAACAGCAGCGGGCACCGGGTTGGAACGCGCAGCCAGAGAGGGACGTTATGCCGTCTTTGCGGCGGCAGATGTGGACGTGCTCTGTATGGCGCACCATCAGAACGATCGGGCAGAAACACTGCTGCTGAATTTGTTTCGTGGCGCTGGTCTGCAGGGGCTGGCAGCAATGCCGAGCGCCCGTTTTTTTAATGGCAAGCGCCTGATTCGTCCCTTTATTGATCTACCACGATCAGCGCTGCTGGCATGGGCAACCGCACAAAACTTGCGCTGGATCGAAGACGAAAGCAACCAGAATCTGCACTTTCGCCGTAACTATATGCGGCATGTCGTTTTGCCTGCGATCAGCGAGCAGTTTCCGGGCGTTGTGGCTGTGTTAGCCAGAACAGCGGCGCAAATGCATGAGCAAACCAAACTACTGGCACGCTTGGCGCATGCGGATGCTCAATTTTGCCAGGATGAAGCGGGGCACCTGTTGGCATCAAAATTGGCGTTGCTGCCCGCTGAGGCAAGGCGCAATGTATTGAAATATCGACTAAATAGCCTGGGCGTGCACATCCCCGCAGCGCGTCGGTTGGAGTCGCTGTCAGAGCAGCTGGTCAATGCGCGTCCGGATGCGGCGGTTTTTGTCCGGTTTGGCGAAACAGGCTGCCATTTGTGGCGAGACCGATTATGGCTGGACGAAGGCATGAAGTTCGCATTGCCAGAAGTAAAAGGCTTGCTGGCCGGCGAGACGAACTGGCCCGATGGGCGGCTTGTTGTTAAAAGCGACGCGCAGCCGGAGGGTTCTCTGTCTGTGGTTATTCAGGCCATCGGACAGGGACAGCGATTCCATCCAGCAGGGCGCTGCCGGGGTGTGTTGTCTGAACTACTTCGTGAGCAGGGCGTGCCTGCCTGGGTTCGGCCACGATTGCCGGCGCTCTGGATTGGCGGTGAGCTGGTCTGGGTGGCTGGGCTGGGGTGGTCGGATAGCACGGCTGTCAAGCAGCTGGCCCATCTCGATTGGGTGCCGCACGCCCTGCGAATGTTGTAGAAGCGCGACTCAATAAACGCAGGGCGATTTCTGGCGATTCGGAAGCCTTTGGGTTTAATTCTGGCGTTTCAGAAAATCGTATCGCCGCGCAAAGCAGGCAGAAAAAAATAAACATAAAAATCAGTAGGTTGTTGTTGTCGATTTGCTTCAAGCATTTTGGCACGGTACCTGCTTAATATGGTGTAATGAACAACGTGCTTAGTCGTTCATAACAAAGCAAAAAAGCACCTAAATTAACCAAAGGAGCATTGGAATGAAAGCCATGAAAGTACTCGTAGCATCGATGCTTGCCGCTTGTTCTACTTGGGCAGCTGCGCAGCAACCGATCGTCATTAAGTTCAGCCACGTTGTCGCAAACGACACACCTAAGGGTTTGGCGGCCGAATATTTCAAGAAAAAAGCCGAGGATTACACGAAGGGTCGTGTCAAGGTAGAAGTTTACGCAAACAGCACCTTGTACAAAGATAAAGAAGAAATGGAAGCGCTGCAGTTAGGTGCGGTACAGATGCTGGCGCCATCCCTGGCTAAGTTCGGTCCCCTAGGTGTCAAAGAATTCGAGATGTTTGATCTACCGTACATCTTTGATAACTATGACCAGCTGCACAAAATTACTCAAGGCCCAATCGGTCAGTCGATTCTGGCTAAACTTGAGCCCAAAGGTATTCGTGGCCTAGGTTACTGGGATAACGGCTTTAAATCGTTCTCGGCTAATACGCCGATCAAGCAGCCTTCGGACTTGAAGGGCAAGAAGATGCGAATCCAGTCGTCCAAAGTTCTTGAAGCACAGATGCGCGCCTTGGGCTCTTTGCCACAGGTCCTGCCATTCTCTGAAGTCTATCAAGCCCTTCAGACGGGCGTAGTGGACGGTACCGAAAACCCGATTTCCAATCTGTACACACAGAAAATGTTTGAAGTACAAAAACACCTGGCTATGACTGAGCATGGTTATCTGGGTTATGCCGTTATCGTTAACAAGAAGTTCTGGGATGGTCTGCCGCCAGATGTGCGCGAGCAACTTGATAAGGCTATGAACGAATCGACAGCCTTTGCTAACCGTATCGCGAAGCACCAGAACGATCAGGATCTTGAAAAGGTCAAGAAGTCAGGCAAGACAGCGGTTTACAACTTGACGCCTGCCGAACGCGAAGCCTTCAAGAAGGCCTTGATGCCGGTTCATAAAGAAATGGCGTCGCGTATCGGTCCGGATCTGCTCCAAGCCGTTAATGCAGAGCTGGCTGCGCCAAGCAAAAAGAAATAAAAATAGTTGCTTATGAAGTGATCGATCGCCCTACATGAGTAGGGCGATCGTTTTGGAGAAAGATATGAAATTTCTTGATCGATTAGAAGAGTGGTTAATCACCTTCCTAATGGGTGGGGCAACGCTCATCATTTTTGCAGCGGTAATTCACCGTTATCTGACAGGCTTAGATATTCCTGGTCTGCAAGACTGGTTGCTCTCGTTCAGTATGGCCTGGGCGCAAGAACTCACGATCATCATGTTCGTGTGGATGGCTAAGTTCGGCGCCGCCTATGGTGTTCGTACAGGCATCCACGTTGGCGTTGATGTCATGATTAATCGTTTGCCGGACAACAAGCGTAAGTGGTTCATCAGCTTCGGCTTGCTGGCAGGTGCATTGTTCACCGGGACTATTGCATGGTTGGGTTACCACTTTGTCATGGAAAACGGTTTGCGTTATGCCTCGTTGAGCTACTTTGGTATCGATACTGGGGAGCATTTTGAAGGCCCCATCACGCCTGATCTTGAGTGGCCCACATGGATTGTTTACTCTGCCATTCCACTGGGATCGGGTCTCATGTGCTTCCGTTTCCTTCAAGTGCTGGTGTCTTTCAACCGCACTGGTGAACTGCCGCATGTTGACCATGGTCACGTAGAAGGCCTGGATGAAGATACGGCAACGGATCCAATCGTTGGTCCAGGCAATAAAAAAGAGGACACACCCTGGTTCCAGAATACAGAGGGCTTGTATCCGAAAGAGGTTAACAAAAACCAGGATTCCGATAAGAAGGAAGGGGGTGCCAAATGAGTACCTTGATCATTTTTGCCATCCTCACCGCGCTTATGCTCACGGGGATGCCGATTTCGATTGCGTTGGGCCTTACCGTTCTGACGTTCCTGTTTACCTTAACGCAGGTACCACTTGAAGCCGTCGCGCTCAAACTTTTTACCGGGATTGAAAAGTTCGAGATCATGGCGATTCCGTTCTTCATTCTCGCAGGTAACTTCCTCACTCATGGCGGGGTTGCCAAACGGATGATCCGGTTTGCATCGGATATGGTGGGTCACTTCTACGGCGGCTTAGGCTTAGCCGGCGTGGTTGCTTGTGCTTTGTTTGCTGCGGTATCCGGTTCATCACCCGCAACCGTGGTGGCGATTGGCTCTATTCTGCTACCCGCGATGGTGAAGGCTGGTTTTCCGAAGCGTTTTGGTGCCGGCATTGTCACCACATCGGGTGCGTTAGGTATTCTGATCCCGCCGTCTATCGTTATGGTGATGTACTCGGTATCGACCAACACATCGGTGGGTGCGCTCTTTATGGCCGGCGTAGTGCCTGGTTTGATGCTGGCTACGATGCTGGGTCTGACAACCTGGTATCTGGCACGCAAGAACAACTATCCGCGTCTGCCTAAGGCAAGTTTTGTCGAACGCATGAAGTCATTCAAGGAATCTGTCTGGGGTTTGATGCTCATCGTTGTCGTGATGGGCGGTATTTATACCGGTATCTTTACGCCGACAGAAGCCGCCGCGATTAGTGCCGTTTATGCCTTTGTTATCGCGGTCTTTGTCTATAAAGACATGGGGCTGAAAGATGTGCCGCGTGTGCTGCTTTCATCGGCCAATATGAGTGCCATGTTGCTCTACATCATTACGAATGCGGTGCTCTTCTCGTTCCTGATGACCAGTGAGAACATTCCGCAGGCGATGGCTGATTGGTTGTTGGATAAGGGCTTAGGCGTTATCACCTTCCTGCTCTTCGTGAACATCATCCTCTTGGTTGCCGGCAACTTCATGGAGCCCTCATCCATCGTGCTGATTTTTTCGCCGATCCTATTCCCGGTCGCAATGAAACTGGGTATTGATCCGGTGCACTTCGGCATCATGATGGTGGTTAATATGGAAGTGGGTATGTGTCACCCGCCCGTAGGGTTGAATCTCTACGTGGCTTCCGGAATTACCAAAATGGGTATTACCGAGCTCACTGTGGCGGTATGGCCATGGTTGCTAACCATGCTGGTTTTCCTGGCAATTGTTACCTACTGGCCAGGGCTGAGCCTGTGGTTCCCGCGTATGCTTGGAATGATAAGTTAGATCAAAAAACCCGGCGGAAGCCGGGTTTTTTGATGAAATAGGTTTTGAACTCGCTGATTTATATTTCGAATCGTTCACTATGCTGAAACAAAAAGCTTCTGCGAAGATCAAAGCACGTTATGCCTTTGTCGGTGTGGTTCTTTTATGTCTTCTGATTGGTTATGGGGCTTATCGGAACATTTTCGATAAGACGATAGAGAAAGAAGCTGCGCGTCATCGACAGAACCTCGAAACAGTCAGCTTATCCATTAACGCGACGTTATCTAAATATGAAGAGTTGCCGCAGGCAATTGCCAAAGACGCCAGAATTCATGCAGCTTTAGGCGCTAAGTCGCAACCGGCTCAAACCGGCGCCGCAAATTATTATCTTGCTGAAATTAATCAGATTCTCGGCACAGACACCATCTACATCATGAATCGAGATGGGCTGACACTAGCTTCAAGCAATTGGGATCAGGCTGATAGTTATGTGGGTGATAACTATTCTTTCCGTCCTTACTTTACTGGGGCAATGCAATCCGGGATTGGCAAGTTCTATGGCATTGGCGTTGCCTCGGGCAAGCCCGGTTATTACATTGCATGCCCAGTTTCTATCGATGGAAAGACGTTAGGCGTTATAACCATCAAGATTCGTCTTTCCGAGATTCAATCGGCAATTGGTGAGTTTAATGACTATCTCGTGGTCACAAATGAAGATGGCATAGTGATCCTGTCATCTGAATCATCACAGTTATATAAAGCGACGAGACTATTAAGTGCGGAAGCTCAGGATCGAATCAAGGAGAGTCGGCAGTTTTCAGCTCAGCCGCTCAATCCCTTCCAGTTTCATGGTGCGCCGCTCACCATTGATGATGATAATGAACGTAAGTTGCTCAATGGTGAGTCCTATTTGGTGCAGTCCGTGCCGCTGGGTGAGCGGGGTTGGGATATTGTTCAAATCAGTAGCACAAGGGAAGCAAGAACGATCGCTCTGGCCAGCTCGATTGCTATTGGTTTTGCCGTCGGCTTTTTAATGATTTCGTTACTGAACTGGTACTACCGCAGAACGGCGCATCGAGAAAAGCTCGAAATATTCGCAAACATCGAAAGCCAGATACAGGAGCGCACCCTAGAGCTCACTCAAAAAATCCGTGATCTTGAAAAGGCCGAGTCCATTCTTAAAAAAACCAGAGATGATGCAGTCCAGGCAGGTAAGCTTGCTGCGTTAGGCCAAATGGCGGCGGGGGTAACGCATGAGCTTAGTCAACCGCTATCAGCGATACAGCTTTATGCCGGCAACACAAAGCGACTGCTTGAAAGTGGTAACTTACCAATGGCCTTTGAGAATATTGATAGCATCAATGCGCTTGTAACACGCGCTGGTGCAATTCTGTCAGAGCTTAAAACGCTGTACCGAAATGATGAAACGCGTGTCGAGCCAATCGGGTTAAATGCCATCATCCAGAATGCCGTATTGGTGATGAATCCGTTTTTGCGTCAATCCCATGTTCGACTTAATGTTTTTGGGTTGGATGATAAAGTGATGTCATCCACGGGTAAGTTAGAGCAGGTTTTTATTAATCTGATGTCTAACTCGATAGATGCGCTTGCAGATTCGTTAGAAGGCGTTATTGACATACAGTGCACACGAATTGGTGATACTGTCGTGGTGCGCTATGCAGATAACGGGCCTGGTTTAGGAGATGCCGTTGCCGGCAAAGTGTTTGAACCTTTTTTCACGACAAAGCCTTCTGGCAAGGGGCTAGGTTTGGGCTTGGCAATTAGTAAGTTTATTGTCGATGCCATTGGTGGAAAAATCGATTGTCGTAATTTGTCTGCGGGTGGATTAGAGTTCACCATTGTCTTGCGTCATGTGAGTGATTGAGTTTATGCGATTGAATGATGGTGCTAGCCGGGTCAATGTTTACTTGATCGAAGATGACGATGCAATCCTGAAAAGCTGTGAGCAAGCCCTGACGCTCGAGGACTTTAAAGTCAGGACTTTCAAAGACGCCACATCATTTTTGAGCCTGGAACCGCGTCAGTTCCCCTATGTGGTTATCACAGACGTGAACCTCCCTGATGAGTGCGGTATTAGCGTGATGAATAAGGTGCTGGCTAAGCAGGCAGATGTCCCAGTGATTATCATGACGGGTCATGGTGATATCAACATGGCGGTAGATGCCATGAAAGAAGGGGCGTTCGATTTTATTGAAAAACCGTTCAGCTTTGACCGCTTGATTACCACCGTCAGAAATGCAGTTGAAAAGGCTGCCCTGGTTGATCGGTATAACACGCTGGCGCGAAATGCTGGTGGGCAAAGTTTCAATTTGATTGGACAGTCAGAACGACTGCTTAAACTAAAACAACAGATCACCATGCTGGCCCCCACAGGGGTGGATATCCTGATTAATGGAGAGACGGGCACAGGCAAAGAAGTCGTTGCGCAAGCATTGCATCAGGAAAGCCGCCGCGCGGGGCCCTTTGTTGCGATCAATTGCGCGGCGTTACCTGAACACATCTTTGAAAGTGAACTTTTTGGTCACGAGGTGGGTGCTTTCACCGGAGCGAGCAAACGCCGTATCGGTAAATTCGAATTTGCCAATGAGGGAACCCTATTCCTTGATGAAATTGAATCTATGCCCCTGGCGCTGCAGGCAAAGTTACTGCGCTCGATTCAGGAGCGAAGCATTCAACGATTGGGGTCTAACGAATCGATCCCTGTGTCGTGCCGGATTATTGCCGCGACGAAGACCAATCTTAAGGTTTTGTCAGACCAGGGGTCGTTCCGCAGTGATCTCTATTTCCGGCTAAATGTTGTTAATCTTTATCTGCCCACTCTACGTGAGATATCAGAGGATATTCCGCTGATCTTCAATCATTACCTGGTGCGTTACAGAGAAAAGTACGGATCTCAGTCTGTGGAAACTTCCGCCAATGTATTGAGGTATCTGGTTTCTCATGCGTGGCCAGGTAATATTCGTGAGCTTAAAAACTTTGCAGAACGAGTGGCAGTCGGTTTGCCGTTTGCTGATATGAGCCAAGGTAGCGCTGATGAGGAGCCACTGACGCTAGCAAAGCTTTTGGAGCGGGCGGAAAGGGATGCTCTGGTCAAGGCGCTACGATTGGCGAGTGGCAATGTCTCAGATGCTGCCGACATACTGGGGATCCCGGCTAAGACGCTTTATGACAAGCTCGCGCGCTTATCGATTCTGGTGACCGATTTTAAAGTGGCTTCCTAGCCTGGTCGTCGTGGTATGAAACTTTCAACTTGTTATCATCAACAATAGAAACATTTAGGATAAAAAAGATGCTGCAGAATGTGTCGCCCATGGAAGTCATTGCCACAATCATATTTGCGGTGGCGGTTCTTCATACATTTTCAACGAAGTTCTTCGCGCAACTCGCCCATGTCCAGCCGGCTCATGCAGGTTTCTGGCATCTGTTAAGCGAGGTTGAAGTTGTCTTTGGATTCTGGGCGTTCATCTTCATGTTGGTTGTTTTCTTCTTCTTGGGACAAAGCACCGCAGTTGACTATGTGGATTCCCGGAACTTTACAGAGCCATTTTTTGTTTTTGCCATCATGGTGATTGCCGCAAGCCGCCCGATTCTCAAGGCGGTTGAAGCAAGCATTACATTTCTGGCGGGTGTGCTGCCTGTCAATCGTGCGTTGGCCATGTTTTTTCTCTGTTTGGCACTTTTGCCCTTGTTGGGGTCGTTCATCACAGAGCCTGCCGCCATGACGCTGGGTGCGCTGATGCTCAGAGATAGCTTTTATCGTTATGGACTGTCCCGTCGGCTCAAGTACGCAACGATTGCGGTTTTGTTTGTGAACATATCGGTTGGCGGCACACTGACCAACTTTGCCGCACCGCCTGTTTTGATGGTGGCGGACTCCTGGGGTTGGAGTTCGCACTACATGCTCATGAATTTCGGTTGGAAAGCGGCTTTTGCTGTTTTTTTTAATGCCTTGTTTGTTACCTGGTATTTTCGCAAGGAAATCGCCGCAAAGGGAAAAATACCCGAAGTAGCCCCAGATCAGCGCGTCCCCCTTGTTGTCGTGGGCGTTCACCTCGCGTTTCTAGCCGGCGTCGTTGCCTTTTCTCATCATCCGGCCGTATTTCTTGGCCTGTTTCTGTTTTTTCTTGGATATACAGAGGCTTATAGCCGTTATCAGGATCGGCTCTTGCTGCGCGAAGCGCTGATGGTTGCCTTCTTTCTGGCCGGGCTTGTTGTGCTCGGCGGCTTACAGCAGTGGTGGTTGCAGCCGGCGATTTCTGATGTAGAGCCGGTACCAATATTTTTTCTGGCCACGGCGCTCACAGCCATCACCGATAATGCCGCGTTGACTTATCTGGCATCGCTTATTCAGGGTGTTTCTATCGAGTTTAAGCATGCTGTCATGGCGGGGGCGGTTACGGGTGGTGGGCTAACCGTGATTGCGAATGCGCCTAACCCCGCCGGTATGTCAATTCTCCGATCAGATTTTGATGATCAGGCTGTTAGCCCAATGGGGCTTTTATTGTCGGCCTTGCCCCCCACATTTGTCGTTATCTGTGTCTTTCTGTTTTTTGGGTAGCAGACTGTCTGGAGGGCGGTTTGGTGCGTCGCACAAGCCGCCTTTCTGTTAAAATTATCGTTTCCTTTCAACCTGCTGACAGAACTACGGAGTTTTTATGGCAATTCAACGCACCCTTTCCATTATCAAACCTGATGCCGTCGCCAAGAACGTGATCGGTCAAATCATTGCCCGCTTCGAAGGCGCTGACCTGAAGGTGGTTGCCGGCCGTCTGGTGCATCTGTCAGCTGCTGAAGCGGGTCAGTTCTACGCAGTTCACAAAGAGCGCCCTTTCTTCAAGGATCTGGTTGATTTCATGATCTCGGGTCCTGTATTTGTACAAGTGCTTGAAGGTGAAGACGCCATCGCTAAGAATCGTGACCTGATGGGCGCAACGGATCCTAAAAAGGCTGCGCCAGGTACCATCCGCGCTGACTTTGCAGAATCGATCGACGCTAACGCTGTTCATGGTTCTGATGCACCAGAAACTGCCGCTGTGGAAATCGCTTTCTTCTTCCCAGGCATGAACGTATACAGCCGCTAAGATTGCGTTAAAGCAGTAACGATGCAAAATCTGCTCGACCTCGATATGGCCGGGCTGAAAGCCTGGTTGGCCCAGATCGGCGAAAAGCCTTTCCGGGCCAATCAGCTTTTACGCTGGATCTATCAGCGCGGCGAAACTGATTTCTCCGCCATGTCAGACCTTGCGCGCGTTTTTCGCGAGCGGTTGCCGGGCGTGGCAGAAATCCGTTTGCCAACCATTGTTTCAGACAAGATTTCTGATGATGGCACCCGTAAATTTTTGATGGATGTCGGCGCCAGCAATCTGATTGAAACGGTTTTTATTCCGGAGACAGATCGGGGCACCCTGTGCATTTCAACGCAGGTAGGTTGTGCGCTCGACTGTTCGTTCTGCTCGACCGGGAAGCAGGGTTTTAACCGTAACCTCACCACTGCAGAAATTATTGGCCAGCTCTGGTTGGCCAATCGTGCCTTGGGCTTTGACCCGGCCGGCGACCGCATTATTTCCAATGTGGTCATTATGGGCATGGGTGAACCCCTGGCTAATTTTGATGCATTGATACCAGCGCTGAACCTCATGCTGGACGATCATGCCTACGGCTTATCGCGCCGCCGGGTTACGGTTTCAACCTCAGGTATTGTGCCGGCCATGGATCGTTTGCGTGAGGCTTGTCCAACAGCCTTGGCCGTGTCCTTGCATGCGCCGAACGATGCTTTGCGCGACATATTGGTGCCAATTAACCAGAAGTATCCGCTGGCAGAGCTTATGGCTGCTTGCAAGCGCTATCTGGATAAAGCACCGAGGGACTTCATTACCTTTGAATATGTGATGCTTGAAGGTGTCAACGATAGTCCTGCCCAAGCGAAAGAGCTGGTGACGTTGATCGGTAAGGCCAAGTTCCGTTGCAAATTCAATCTCATTCCCTTCAACCCATTCCCGGGCAGCCCTTATCGTCGTTCACCGCGAGATCGTATAACAGCGTTTGCCAATGTGTTGATTGGTGCCGGGTTTGTGACCACCACGCGCAAAACGCGCGGTGATGATATCGATGCTGCCTGCGGTCAATTAGCTGGTCAGGTGCAGGATAAAACCAAGCGCACACAGCTGATGCCGCCGGTACGCACGGTAACGCAGCGGGGTGTGCTGTGACATTGCGTACATGGCATCTGTTCGCGGCAGCGTGTGTTTCAGGCCTGGCTTTAACGGCTTGCACCAGCACTAATCCGTCCTTGCCGAATGAAGGCAAATCCGTTGCGTCTGATCCTATAAGTCGCGCCCGCGTGCACACTGAGTTGGCTGCGCTTTATTACCAGCAGGGCAGCATGAAAACGGCACTCGATGAGCTGGCGTCAGCGACGAAGATCGATCCGCAATATGCACCGGCTTACAGCATGCTGGGCTTGGTGTACATGCAACTGGGAGAGTCTGGTCCGGCTGATAATAATTTCCAGAAAGCGGTTGCTCTAGCGCCTAACGATCCGGACATTCGTAACAATTACGGCCTTTTTCTTTGTGACACGGGTCAATATCAAAAGGGCCTGACACAGTTAGACGTCGCGTTGGCTAACCCACTCTATAACACCCCTGTGCGTGCCTTAGATAATGCCGCGCGCTGTGCGCAGAGTATGGGTGATGCTGCGTTGGCCAATCGTTATCGCCAGCAGGCCGCGCGTTATGGCACGGCTGTCGAAACACCTTCTTCAAAACTTCAGTAACCGGTCGTCCGGAAAGCCTCATGCAAAACGAAAACAACCAAAATCCTCAAGCCGAAATCGAAATCCCGGTCCCGTCCGTAGCGGATGTGGAGGCCGTTGCCGAAGTCGTCGCGCCTATGGGCAATAGCCTGTCGGCAGCGCGTGAGGCTAAGCGTTTATCGGTGGGTGATGCGGCTTATGCGCTCAAGGTGGGTAACAAAGTAATTCAATCTATTGAAGCATCTGACTGGCAATCATTGCCGGGCCGTACCTTTACAGTGGGTATCCTGCGTGCCTATGGTCGTCTTCTGGATGTGCCTGTCGATGCGATTATTGCTGAAGTGCCGGGTGGTTCACCTGCGGTGAAAAAAAATCATGTGCAGGCATCAAGCTCAACACTCAAAGCACACCCTGCGGCGCGTCGTGATGGTGAAACCAAGCGCCAGGAAAAACGTATGCTGAAACTGGGGCTGGTGATGGTGGTTCTGGCAGTGGTTTTAGCCTATGCCATGCCGGGTAACCTCTGGGATGAGGCGGTCGAATCGGCGCAGACCCTGGTGAATCGTTGGGTGCGTCAGGATGTGGTTCAGCCACAAACAGATACGGCGGTAGCCCCCGCACCGGGCGATGCTGCAAAGCCTTCTGGATCAGGGGCAGAGGTTGTTGTTCAGGCGCAGACCAGCCCGGGTACGCTGGAGCTCAAGTTTGCGGCGCCGGCCTGGGTGGAGGTTCGTGATCACACCGGCCGTATCATCTACTCCCAGCTTAACGCAGCGGGGACAACGCAATTTATTACCGGCGCTGCACCATTGGATGTATTGATTGGTAATGCACGTCAAGTTCAGGCTCGTTGGCGTGATGAACCCGTCAAGCTCGATCAACTCACTGGTGATGACGTCTCGCGCCAGGTGCTCCGTTAAGCGGCCATCGTTATGACACTGCAACGCAAACTCACCCGCAAGGTTTCCATTGGAGCAGTTTCCATGGGCGGCGGTGCGCCTGTGGTAGTTCAGGCGATGACCAATACGGATACCGCGGATGTTCTTAAAACAGCGATCCAGATTGCTGAATTGGCGCGTGCGGGCGCAGAAATGGTGCGCATCACCGTGAATTCGCCAGAAGCCGCGGCGGCAGTGCCAGCAATTCGTGAACAGCTGGCACGCATGGATGTGGCTGTGCCATTGATTGGTGATTTTCATTACAACGGCCATCGACTGCTCACCGACTATCCGGCATGCGCTGAAGCCCTAGATAAATTCCGCATCAACCCCGGCAACGTAGGATTCGGTAAAAAGAAAGATGAACAGTTCGCACAAATGATCGAACTGGCTGTTCGGTATAACAAACCGGTACGTATTGGTGTTAATTGGGGTAGCCTCGATCAGTCTGTGCTAGCGCGCGTTATGGATGAAAACGCCCAAGCCGCAACGCCACGCTCAGCCAACGAAGTGATGCGTGAAGCGCTGATTCTCTCGGCGCTGGAGTCCGCAGCGCTGGCAGAGAGTATAGGGCTTGCCCGCGATCGTATCGTGCTGTCGTGCAAAGTATCCAGTGTGCAGGATTTGATTGCCGTTTATCGTGATCTCTCAGGGCGTTGTGACTATCCGCTGCACCTGGGTTTAACCGAAGCCGGCATGGGCTCAAAAGGCATCGTCGCATCCACCGCCGCAATGGCGATATTGCTCCAGGAAGGTATCGGCGACACCATTCGTGTTTCCTTAACCCCGGAACCCAATGGTTCGCGTTCACTGGAAGTACAGGTCGCGCAAGAGCTGTTGCAGACCATGGGGCTACGTGCTTTTACACCGCTAGTAACGGCATGTCCGGGATGTGGACGTACCACCAGCGTGTTCTTTCAGGAACTGGCTGCCGAAGTGCAGAGCTATGTGCGAGCTGCGATGCCCACGTGGCGAGAGCAATTTGATGGTGTCGAAAATATGACATTAGCCGTGATGGGCTGCATCGTTAATGGACCAGGCGAAAGCAAGCACGCCAATATTGGTATTTCATTGCCGGGCACAGGAGAAGTGCCTGCCGCACCCGTGTTTGAAGATGGTGTTAAAACCGTAACGCTGCGTGGCGATAACATCGCGAATGAATTCAAAGAAATTATTGATCGGTACGTTGCGCGCACGTATCAAAGGAAAGCCTGAATATGAGCAATCGCCTACAAGCCGTTCGCGGTATGAACGACATCCTGCCTGATGAAGCGGAGTCGTGGGAATGGCTGGAAGAAGCCTTGCGTGCCTGGCTCAAATGTTATGGCTATCGCCCGATTCGCATGCCGATCGTAGAGCCCACACCCTTATTCAAACGTGCGATAGGAGAAGTCACCGATATTGTTGAAAAGGAAATGTATTCCTTTGTCGATAGTCTGAACGGTGAAGCGTTAACTCTGCGCCCTGAGGGTACAGCCGGGTGTGTGCGTGCAGTGATTCAACATAACGTGGCCGCAGAGCGTCCACAGCGTCTGTATTACACGGGACAAATGTTTCGTCATGAGCGTCCTCAAAAGGGGCGTTATCGTCAGTTCCATCAGGTCGGTGTTGAAGCTTTTGGCTTTAACGGCCCCGATGTCGATGCCGAACAAATTCTCATGGGCGCAAGGCTCTGGCAAGATCTGGGCTTAGACAACATTCGCTTGGAAATGAACAGCCTGGGTCAACCTGAAGAACGAGCGGCGCATCGTGCGGCATTGATTGCCTACTTTGAAGCGCATCAGGATCAATTGGACGAAGACGCTCAGCGTCGATTGCACAGCAACCCGTTGCGCATTCTTGACACCAAAATCCCAGCCATGCAGACCCTAGTGAATGAGGCGCCTCGGCTCATGGATTATCTGGGTGCAGAATCGCTGGCGCATTTTGAGCGTGTGCAGTCACTCGTGCGCCATGCTGGCATCTCGTTTACGGTGAACCCGCGCCTGGTACGTGGTCTGGATTATTACAACCTGACGGTATTCGAATGGGTCACCGATGCGCTGGGTGCGCAGGGAACCGTATGTGCTGGCGGCCGCTACGATGGTCTTGTCGAACAGCTTGGCGGTAAACCAACGCCTGCCTGCGGTTTTGCCCTGGGCTTTGAGCGTTTGCTGGCTTTGTTAGAGGATGCAGGCAATTTGCCAGAAGCTGAATCACCCGATGTCTACATCATTCACCAGGGCGATGCCGCTGCAGATCTGGCGATTCGCGTTGCAGAAAGTCTGCGCGATACCGGATTGAATGTGTTGTATCACTGTGGTGGCGGTAGCTTCAAGTCGCAAATGAAGCGGGCCGATAACTCCGGCGCGCCGCTGGCGGTTATTATTGGCGATGATGAAGTGGCCAGTGGTCAAGTCACCGTTAAAGCCATGCAGCAGAAAGATTGGGTCGAAGGCGATGCCGCCAACAACCAGGTGCGTGTCGCACTGGACGACCTCGCCGAACACATCATGTCACAATGGTCAGACAATGACCTTGGTCAAGGCTTTTAAGCCGCACGCATTCGCATAGGAAGAATTAAATGGCAGTTTACGATCTCGAAGAGCAGGAACAGATAGCCGCATTGCGTAGCTGGTGGAAGCAATATGGTGGCTGGGCAACCGGGCTGTTGCTAGCCATCGCCATGGGCTGGTTGGGCTGGTATGGTTGGCAAACCTATCTAAAAACGCAGAATGCAGAAGCAAGTCGTGTATTCCTCGTGCTCCAGCAAGCCAGTACACAACAAAACACCAGCCAGGTAAAGCAAGCGGCTGGCGAACTGGTGAATCAGTACCCGCGTAGCCAGTTTGCTTCGCTCGGCGCTTTGCTCGCAGCCACCACCTTGGAAGCAGCGGGAGATCCCAAAAGCGCTGAAGCCCAACTGGTCTGGGTTGCTGATAATGGCAAAGATGCGCTGCGTGGCGTTGCCCGTTTGCGTCTTGCCGGAATTCAGATGGATCAGAAAGACTATGACGCAGCACTCAAGACCTTGTCTGAGACTGCGCCGGCTGGTTTCGCTGCACGTTTTGATGCCGCTCGAGGCGATGTTTATGTCGCTCAGGGCAAGCTGACGGAAGCGCGTGCCAGCTACGATGCGGCCTTAAAGAATCTGGATGCAGGCGGCAAAGATGTGACGCCTAATACCGAATTTGCCGGTAGCGAACCGGGTCAGCTGTTGCGTCGGCTTGTTCAAGAAAAGCGTGATGCGCTGACTAACGTCGCTGCCGCAGGAAAGTAAGTTAATGATCCCGATCCGGAGTCGTCAGATGCAGCGTGTCTTGCTGTGTAGCCTTGTGGCCTTGGCGTTCACGGGGTGCGGTTTGTTTGGGAGCTCCAAATCGAAACCCACGCCGCTGACACCGATCGTCGAGCGCGTTGGCGTCAAACAGGACTGGCAGACCTCTGTAGGTAAAGCAGGTAATTTCACCTTCTTGCCGGCAACAGGCGGTCCGGTCGTTCTGGCAGCATCGCAAGATGGCACAGTGACTCGCCTGGATGATGGCAAGGAAGTCTGGCGGACAAGTGCCGGGCAAAAGCTTTCATCCGGCACCGCGAGTGATGGACGGCTGGTAGCTGTTGGTACCTATAAAGGTGAAGTGCTCACCTTTGACTTCGAAACAGGCAAACCCGGTTGGACGACCAACGTAAAGGGTGAGCTTGTTGCGCCACCCGCAATCACTGAAGGTCTGGTCATCGTGCGTACCAGTGATAACCGGGTGATTGCGCTTGATGCGCTGGATGGTAAACAACGCTGGAACTACCAGCGTAGTAATCCACCACTGGCCGTTCGATCTGTTGCACCACCGCTACCATTTGGCCCATTTGTGCTGGTTGGTATGCCGGGCGGGAAGATTTTCGCACTCTCCCTACAGAATGGCGCGCCTGCCTGGGAAGGCACCGTATCAGTGCCGCGTGGCGCCACCGAGCTGGATCGTGTTTCGGATGTGGTGACCGTTCCCGCCGTTCAGGGGCCGCAGATGTGTGCCGTGGCCTTCCAGGGTCGTGCGGCTTGCTTCGATATGCAGGGCGGTAGCCAGATGTGGTCGCGGGAAGTTACTTCGGTGGCTGGCATCACAATGGATGATCGTCGGGTCTTCATTCCGGACGAGCAAGGCGTGGTGCATGCCTTTGATCGTGGCACCGGCGCCTCTGTCTGGCGTCAGGACAAGCTGAAGTACCGAAATCTCTCAGCGCCTGTGGCGCTGCCTATGGGGCTGGTTGTGGGCGATGCCGAAGGCTTTCTGCATGTGCTCGATCGTGACACCGGTGAATTTATCAGCCGCATGAATGTTGGTGGCGGTGGCGTCATGTCCATCCTGCCAGCACTCGGCCCTAATACTGTTCTCCTCCAGACGCGAGGCGGATCTCTGATGGCGGTAACGTTGCAATGAAACCTACAATCGCTCTAGTTGGCCGTGCCAACGTTGGCAAGTCGACACTTTTTAACCGGCTAACGCGCTCGCGTGACGCTATTGTGGCCGATGTGCCCGGTCTGACGCGGGATCGTCACTACGGCCATGGCAAGATGGGGCGCAAAGGTTTTCTGGCAATTGATACCGGCGGCTTTGAACCAAAATCGCGTGAAGGCATCAAGCAGGAAATGGCGCGCCAGACCGAACAGGCGATCCACGAAGCTGATCGCATTGTTTTTGTGGTCGACGGTCGCGAGGGTATTACACCGCTGGACAAAGACATTGCACAGTTGCTGCGCCGTATTAACCGTCCCGTATTGTTGGCCGTTAATAAAGTGGAAGGCATGGATCGTGGCGTGGTGACGGCTGATTTCCACGAGCTGGGTCTGGGCGAACCGCATCCCATATCAGCAGCGCATGGCGAAGGTGTCCGTAGTCTGGTCGATGAAGCGCTTGAAGATTTTCCTGAAGATCCGGAAGATGAAGAAGCGGGCGATCGCATTCCCCGTGTGGCCATTGCCGGCCGTCCTAACGTTGGCAAATCCACGCTCATTAACGCATTGCTGGGCGAAGAGCGGGTTATTGCATTTGACCAGCCGGGCACCACGCGTGATGCCATAGAAATTGAATTCGAACGGGGCGATAAAAAGTATCAATTGATTGATACGGCAGGCGTGCGTCGCAAGGGTCGCGTCTTCGAAGCCATTGAAAAATTCTCGGTCATCAAAACGCTCCAGGCGATTGAAGCTGCAAATGTAGTGATCCTGGTGCTCGATGCCCAGCAGGATGTGGCTGATCAGGATGCGCATCTGGCCGGTTTTATCAAAGAATCCGGACGCGCCCTCGTGGTTGCTATTAACAAGTGGGACGGCATGGATGCCTACGATCGGGAGCAGTGCAAGATCGCTATCGAACGCCGCTTCAAATTCCTCGACTTTGCGAGCTTCCATTACATCTCGGCCAAAGAAGGCAAAGGCCTCGATGGGGTCATGCGCTCAGTTGACAAGGCCTATGCGGCTGCAATGGCGAAGTTGCCAACGCCTCAGCTCACGCGTGTGTTGATCGATGCTGTTGCACGTCAGACGCCGCCACGCCATGGTATTTTCCGGCCGAAGCCGCGTTATGCCCATCAGGGTGGCATGAATCCGCCGCTGATTGTGATTCACGGTAATGCGCTCAATCATATTCCGGATAGCTATCGACGCTACCTGGAGCATTGTTTCCGCGATCACTTCCATCTACAGGGAACGCCGTTACGCGTGCAGTTCAATGTGTCGCATAATCCTTACGCAGACGATTGATCGAGACTTGTGCGCAAAATGCTTTGCGCATTAGCGCTTTTTGCTTTACATTGAGCCTTCAAGCATTAAACAGCCTCTTATCCCCCCGCAATAATCAGAAGAAAGCGGAGTAATAAAAATGACAAACAAGGGCCAGTTGCTGCAGGACCCGTTCCTTAATGCATTGCGTCGTGAGCACGTGCCAGTGTCGATTTATCTGGTCAACGGCATCAAGCTTCAGGGACAAATCGAATCATTTGACCAGTATGTCGTGCTGTTGCGTAATACCGTTACCCAGATGGTTTATAAGCACGCCATTTCAACCGTTGTACCTGCGCGTGCTGTTAATTTCAGCCAGGATCCGCCAGAGGCATGACGATTAACGACCCGGCACTGGCCGGGTTGTCAGATCCCCGCTTAGCCAGAAAATCTGCGCAGAGCCGCTCCGCCGAACAGGCGAAGGAGCGTGTGCTCATCGTCCAGGTCAATTTCGGTGATCTGGATATCGAAGAAGCCATAGAAGAAGTGCGCATGCTGGCTGAATCAGCCGGCGCTGAAGTTGCGGACGTCATAACCTGTCGTCGAGATAGACCCGATGTCGCACTCTTTGTCGGCTCAGGCAAGGCAGAAGAAATAGGGCAATATGCCAAAGCGTTGGATGCCAGCCTGGTCATCTTTAATCACAGCCTGTCGCCTGTGCAGCAGCGCAACCTTGAGCAGGTAGTTCACGGGCGCGTCATTGATCGCACCAGCCTCATCCTCGATATTTTTGCGCTTCGTGCGCAAAGTGCGGAAGGTAAGCTCCAGGTAGAGTTGGCGCAGCTGGAACACTTGGCTTCGCGACTCATCCGCGGCTGGACACACCTTGAAAGGCAACGCGGTGGTATCGGCATGCGAGGCCCGGGCGAAACGCAGTTGGAAACCGATCGACGATTGATTGGCGCCCGCGTCAAAATGCTCAAAGAGCGACTTGCCCGCTTAGCCAAACAACGTCGAACCCAAGGGCGTGCACGTAGTCGTCAGGGTGTTCTAACGATTTCTCTGGTGGGTTATACCAATGCAGGCAAATCCACGTTGTTTAATGCCTTAACCCATTCTGGGGCATATGCGGCTGATCAGTTGTTTGCCACGCTGGATACGACCGTGCGGCGGGTCTGGTTGCCCGAAGCTGGCAACGTTGTGGTTGCAGATACCGTCGGTTTTATTCGAGACTTGCCGCATACCCTCGTCGAGGCCTTCAAGGCCACGTTAGAGACCACCACACAGGCCGACTTGCTCCTGCATGTGATTGATGCAGCGAACCCGGCAAGAGAGCAACAAATCGCCGAAGTTAACAAGGTTTTGGCCGAAATTGGTGCAAGCCATGTGCCGCAGACCAGGGTCTACAACAAGTGTGATCTAACAGCTGCCGAGCCGGGAATCGAGCGGGATCCCTATGGTAAAATTACCTGTGTACGACTGAGCGCCCAAACCGGTGCAGGTCTTCCCTGGTTAAGGGCGGCGATCGCCGAATTTGCCCACCCGGAAATTGAAAAGCTGTCGCCTGATGTCGATCAATGATCCCCAATGGGGAAATAGCCACCGACCGGAACAAAAAGATCCGGAGCAGGTACCAGAGCAAGCTGGTACGGAGCCGGTGCAACCTGATAACGGCTTAAAGTCAGCAGAAGCACCCAAATCGCCTCAGCCAGAACCGCCAAGTGGTGGCTCTAAAAAACCGGGTGAACCGCCCGAAGGTCCACCGGATCTGGAGGTGCTATGGCAACAACTGGTGCATAACATACGCTGCAAGCTTGCGACAATTTTGCGTCGCGAGCCGCCACCCTTGCCGGATGCGCTTAACGCAGATCGACCAGCGCCTTTGGCTTCTGTAGATGAGCCGCTCAGCTGGCAGGCCTTGTCGCTCAAAAGCTGGCTCATTGGCGTTGCCTTGCTCATGGGCGCCTGGTTGATGAGTGGTTTTTATCTGGTCGATGTCAATCAGCGAGGCGTGCTGAGTCGATTCGGCGTTATCGTGAGTACCGAAGATCCCGGTTGGCACTGGCGCTGGCCCTACCCGATAGAAAGTGTCCGACTTGTTAACGTCACGAATGATCGAACGCTAGAGGTTGGTGTCGCTACCGCCAAGCTGTCGGCGCCGCTCATCATGCTGACAGCAGATCAGAGCCTGGTAGGCCTGGGTTATGCCGTCGTGTACCAGGTGAACGATCCCGTCGTCTATTTAAGCCGTCTGGAAGCGCCCGCCGAATTGTTAAGCACACTGGCTGAAACAGCATTGCGTCAGGCCGTGGCCGCACAGCCTATGGCATTGATTCAGGGTGCCGTTGTAAAGCAGGGCGCTGACACATCCAATCCGGCATTCCTCGACGCTGCACGTGGTCAGGTGCAGGCTGCACTGGATCAGTTGAATACCGGCATCCAGGTAAAAGCGCTGCAGATTAAAGAGGTTGTCTTGCCAGGCCCTGTTTTGAAGGCGGCTAAGCAGGCTGAACAGGATGAGCAGGCGCAAATTCAGGCATTGCGTCAGGCGCAGTCGGCTTCGGGTGAAAGTCTGATCAAAGCCCGCAAGCTGGCCAATCGACTTCAAGAAGAAACCACGGGCTACACCCAGGAGCTCGATGTCGCAGTACTGCGACTCAATGCGAGCAACCCGAGGCCGAGCAGCGCCGATGCGCTCAACCAGGTAGCCAGCGCCAATGCCAGCCTGCGTGCGCAGTATCCGCTGGTGTTTGATAACTTTGCTGACCTGGTTGCTAGAACGCAGCAGTCCAGTACCGCACAGTCAAAACGTCATTCAGTTCAGACAACCGATTCAGTCGCTGCTCCTAAAGCCGGTGAGTGGCGTGATCGTGAATTGATGCGCTCGCGAGATCGGGTTGATCGTCCGGGGAGTGGCTCATGACCGCGCTCGAAAAACCTAAAGTAGATCGACGCCTATCACTGGGCAGGGTCGGTGCCGTTGCCGTCGTTCTGGGGTTATTGCTGGCAATTTTTTCAGTAGTCATCGTTGAAACCGGGCAGGTCGGTGTGGTGATGCGTGCCGGTGCTGATGCGCCGTCACGTGTGCTTGCAACCCCCGGAATTTACATTCGTCTACCGTTTGCCGAGCGTATCTGGCTGATCGATACCCGCTTGCAAACCGCAGAGCAAATGACGACGCAATCCTTCACCTCGCAGGATAATCAATCCCTGCAGTTGGCTGCCTGGGCGGCCTGGCGCGTCAATGATCCCGAGTTGTTCAATACCAGCACGGCCACCGGTAAAAACTCGGCGGATGAACGTGTGTTAGCGCTGCTTGCCAAATCCCTGACGGGTCTGGCACAAGCGCAGACGGCGGCAACCCTGCAGCAAGCCCTGCCTGCGGATGATCAGGCAAAGTGGCTGTCAGCGCTCAATACCGAATTGAAGCCTCTGGGGATGGTTGCCGAGCAGATTGGCCTGCGCCAGGTATCTCTGTCGGAACCAGCCAATCAAGCGATATACAAACGCATGGCGGCCAGTAGGCAACAGGCGGAACAACGCTTAGTCCAGGGGCTTTCTGCTGATGAACAGCAGTTGGTGGCGTTGCAGACTAAACAACGCGACCAGGTGCTTGGCGATGCCTACAAACAGAGCCAACAGCAACGGCAGGCGGCCGAAACAAGGTTAGTGACGGCGTACGCCAAGCAATACGGCCAGCCCGCCGCTTTTCAGGATCGTCTGAATAAACCACCTACGCCCACAGCGGCGGTGCCTCCGGTGAGCGCAGACGCGCCCCGGTCCGAATAATCTATCAAAACCAAGAGTGCCTGCATGAACGACACGATATGGCTGGCGATTGCCCTGATGCTCGTATTTGAGGGTATGCTCCCATTCATTTCGCCGCGCATGTGGCGGGAAACCTTTGAACGCATGCTTCAGCTGCGTGACGGCCAGATCCGTTTTCTGGGTCTGACCGCCATGCTTGCCGGCGTGCTTATTCTTACTGTATTGCGTCAAACATCATGATGAAGTGGTTGTTGCCCGAATCCGTTGCCGATGCGTTGCCCGATGAGGCCGCACGACTTGAAATATTGCGCCGTCGTCTGCTGGATCTGTACCAGGGGCATGGCTATGAGTTGGTGCAGCCACCATTGATCGAGTATCTGGATTCGCTGTTAACCGGCGCCGGCCGCGAGCTCGATTTGCGCACATTCAAACTGGTTGATCAGGGCTCTGGACGTACGCTTGGCGTGCGTGCAGACATGACGGCCCAGGTAGCACGCATTGATGCCCATTTATTGAATCGTCCGGGTGTGGTTCGCCTCTGCTATTGCCACAGCGTTTTGCATGCACAGCCAGCGGATATGCAGGCGAGTCGTGAACCGTTCCAGTTGGGTGCCGAGATCTATGGTTATGCCGATCTACCGGCAGATCTCGAAATCGTGCGGCTGGCAGCGGCAACCCTGCAGGCGGGCGGCGCGCCGGCTGCGCGGATTGACCTCGGACATATGGGTATCTTCCGCACGTTGATGACGCTGGCAGGCATCTCGGGCGAAGGCGAGGAGCATTTCTTCAAACTGTTACAACGCAAGGATATGCCGGCGTTGGATAGCGAAACGATCAATTGGCGTCCGGAATTGCGAGCGGCCATGCTGGCGTTGCCGCGTTTGTATGGAGATCGCACTGTCCTGGATAAGGCACGTGAGGCATTGCCGAAGGTACCGGCCATTCATAAGGCGCTGGATGATCTGGAAGCGATTATCAATCAGGCATCTGATTTGCCCTTGTACGTAGATCTCTCGGATCTGCGTGGGTATCATTATCACAGCGGCATGGTCTTTGCGGGGTACTGCGAGGGTCATAGTGCAGCCATGGTGCTGGGCGGTCGTTATGATGGCGTAGGTGCTGCTTTTGGTCGGGCACGACCAGCAACAGGGTTCTCGTTAGACATTCGCGAGTTGTGTCGTTTGTCTGTGTTGCCCGTTGTACAGGCGGCGATTTTCGCGCCTGCATTGGCAAACGATGCCTCTGCAGAAGTCTGCGAAACGCGAGCTAAAGCCATCAAGGCGTTGCGTGATCGCGGCGAGCGTGTCATAGACGCGTTGCCGGGTGAGGTGCAAGCGCCGGCAATTGCAACCGGTGAGGTGGTTTACAGCGGTGGGATTTGTGATCGAATCCTCGTGCAGATGCAGAGCAAGTGGGTCGTTCAGGCTTGCTGAGCACGGCACTTTTTTTGATTTAACTTTCTTAGAACAGACGTAACGTATGGCTAAAAATATCGTAGTAGTGGGTACCCAGTGGGGCGACGAAGGCAAAGGCAAGATCGTCGACTGGTTAACGGATAGCGCCGGTGGTGTTGTTCGCTTCCAGGGCGGCCATAACGCGGGTCATACGCTCGTCATCGGCGAAAAAGAATACAAGCTCAACCTCGTGCCTTCGGGCATCGTGCGAGATGGCGTCCATTGCTACATCGGTAATGGCGTGGTGCTGGATGTGCATCACCTGCTGAGCGAAATCGCCTCGCTGGAAGCCGACGGCCTCAAAGTGAAGAGCCGTCTCACGATCAGCCCGGGTTGTCCGGTCATTCTGCCGTATCACTCAGCGCTGGATCGTGCACGTGAAGCCAAGCGCTGCAGTGATACCAAGATTGGTACCACGGGCAAAGGCATCGGCCCAACTTACGAAGACAAAGTAGCGCGTCGTGCGCTGCGCGTTTACGACCTGTTCCATCCGGAAACGCTGTCGGCTAAGCTCAAAGAAGTGCTGGAATACCATAACTTCGTGCTGACCCAGTATCTGGGCGCAGAGCCGCTGGATCATGCAACGATTCTGGCAGAGGCCTTGGCCGATGCAGAAAAGATCAAGCCGATGGTGGGCGATGTATCGGCTGCGCTGTATGCCGCGAATAAAGCAGGTCAGAACCTGCTGTTCGAAGGTGCGCAGGGCACGCTACTCGATATCGATCACGGCACCTATCCATTTGTCACCTCATCCAACTGTGTTGCCGGCCAGGCTGCGGCAGGGACCGGTGTGGGTCCGGGCATGCTGCATTACATTCTGGGCATTACCAAGGCTTACACCACGCGTGTGGGTGGTGGTCCATTCCCGACAGAGCTGGACATCGACACCGAAGGCGCGCCAGGTTATCAGATGTCGACGGTGGGTCGCGAGTTCGGTACCGTAACAGGGCGTAAGCGCCGCTGTGGCTGGTACGATGCCGCTGCCATGCGTCGTTCCGCAATGATCAACGGCCTGACAGGTTTGTGTATCACTAAGCTCGACGTGCTGGATGGCATTGAAGAGCTGAAGATTTGCACTGGGTACAAACTCGACGGAAAATTGCTGGATCTGCTGCCGCTGGGCGCAGATGACGTCGCACGTTGTGAGCCAATCTACGAAAGCATGCCGGGTTGGTCTGAAACGACCTTCGGCGTAAAACGCTGGGAAGATCTGCCGCAGGCGGCGCGAGATTACCTGTTGCGACTTGAACAGGTCACAGGGGTTCCGGTAGCGATTGTGTCTACCGGGCCTGAGCGGGATGAAACGATTGTTCGAGTTCACCCCTTCTCTTGAAAAACAAACATTGAGCCCGCATATGCGGGCTCAATTACATAAAAACAAAAAACCCGCACAAGGCGGGCTTAATGTTATTCGTTGGTGCCCAGGAGAGGACTCGAACCTCCACGGAGTTACCCGCTAGTACCTGAAACTAGTGCGTCTACCAATTCCGCCACCTGGGCAGGTGCGAAGAAACAGAATTATAGAAGAAAGAATGAAAATGTCAAAGAATTCCAACAGAGTCGCCAAAATACGCCGGCTCGATCCGTTTTACGAACGGGAAAAAGAGAAATACGAAAACCCCTTGCCATCGCGTGAATACATGATGCAAACGCTGGAGGCGGCTGCGTGTCCGATGAGCGAATCGGCTCTTGCCGCCAAACTGGCCATCAATGATGATGAGCAAATTGCTTTCGAACGTCGCATTCGCGCCATGGAGCGCGAAGGTCAGCTGATGCGCAACCGCAAGGGTGCACTCATCCTGCCAAATAAGGCTGATCTGATTGCCTGTCGTGTCGAAGGGCACCCGGATGGTTTTGGATTCGCCCGGCCTGAAACTTCAATTGGTCGCGATAAGAGTGCCGATATCTTTCTGGATAACCGTCAGATGGAAAAAGCACTGCATGGCGATCGCGTACTGGTACGCGTCACAGGCACAGATCGTCGCGGTCGGCCAGAAGGCAGCATTGTAGAAGTGACCGAGCGTGCCAACACAGATGTCGTTGGCCGTGTATTCGACGAATACGGCGTGCGTTACGTGGTGCCCGAAGATCGTCGCTTGCATACGCGCATTGTCCTGGCTGGTGAAACGGCTGCGGCTGGGCGTTCACGCCGGCCGCGTAAGTCTGAGACCAATACGCCCGAAGTATTGCCGGGGCAGGTGGTAGTTGCAGAAATTCTTGAGCAACCGGGTAAGCGCACGTTGCCTGTTGGCCGTATCAAAGAAGTTCTAGGTAACTATGCCGATCCGGGTATGGAAATCGAGATCGCGCTGCGCAAACACGATCTGCCATTCGAGTTTCCTAAAGCGGTGATTGACGAAGCGGCCAAGCTACCGGATGAGGTCGTTGTCGATCGCGACCTGGGTAAGCGCGAAGATCTGCGTGATCTACCGTTGGTGACAATCGATGGTGAAACCGCCAAAGATTTTGATGATGCGGTGTTTGCCGAGGCATTGCCTAAGGGTAAAGGATGGCGACTCGTTGTTGCCATTGCCGATGTGTCGCATTACGTGCGTCCGGGCTCTGCGCTTGATATCGAAGCCACAGCACGCGGTAACTCGGTGTATTTCCCGCGCCGTGTGATTCCCATGCTGCCAGAAAAACTATCCAATGGTCTGTGTTCCTTGAATCCGGACGTCGATCGTTTGGCGATGGTGTGTGATGCGCAGATTGATGCCAACGGCGACGTCGCTAAATACCGCTTCTATCCGGCGGTGTTCCGCTCGCGGGCGCGCCTCACCTATAACCAGGTCTGGAGCTGGTTATCCGGAGAGGCTCAACCCGCTACAGCCGTACACCAGGCCGTGCAGCCTCAGTTGCATACCCTCTATGCCTTGTTCAAGACGTTGCATGCCGCACGCTTTAAGCGAGGTGCCATCGACTTTGATACAGTCGAAACGCAAATGCGTTTTAATGAGCAGGGCAAGATCGAAGCCATTGTTCCGGTCATCCGCAACGATGCCCATCGATTGATCGAAGAGTGCATGCTGGCTGCTAACGTCTGTGCGGCAGATTTTCTGGAAAAGAAAAAACAGCCAGGACTGTTCCGTATCCACGGTACCCCGGCACCTGCCAAGCTGGAAGCGCTGCGCGATTTCATGAAAGAGTTTGGTTTAGGTCTTGAAGGCGGTGATTCGCCGACTGGTAAAGACTACGGCAAACTGCTCGATCAGATTCGCGAGCGGCCAGACTTCTCGCTGCTGCAAACGATTCTGCTACGTTCAATGCAACAGGCCATCTATAGCCCGGATAACATCGGCCACTTTGGTCTGGCCTATGAGTACTACACGCACTTCACCTCGCCGATTCGTCGCTATCCGGACTTGCTCGTACATCGGGCCATTAAAGCCGCGCTCAAGTTTGAGAAAGCGCCGCTGCCAGCCAATGAAGCTGCCTGGGAAGAAATCGGTTTGCATTGCTCGGCGACCGAACGTCGTGCAGATGAAGCCACGCGCGACGTCGAAGCCTGGCTCAAGTGCTATTACATGCAAGACCGTATTGGTGAAGTCTTTGATGGCACCATCTCGGGCGTTACCGCCTTTGGTGCTTTCGTTACGCTGGATCAGGTCTATGTCGAAGGTCTGGTACACATTTCGGAACTGGGTACCGATTATTTCCACCACGACCCGATCCGTCACTGCCTCATTGGTGAGCGTACGAAGCAGCAGTATCGTGTGGGCGATCGCTTGCGCGTTAAACTGGTGCGTGCAGATCTGGAAAGTAACCGTATCGACTTTGTACCGGCCACCGCTTTGGACGAGGCTGTGCAGCCCACAGAAGCAACCCGCAGCGATCGCGATGCGCTTGCTCAGGAACGCAGTCGTAAAACGGGTCGCCCTGTCGCCGTAGAGCGACATTTGCTCGAGGTGGAGATGTCCAAAGCGCAGGATGCGCCGCGCAAGAAGGCGGTATCAGGCCATGTGGGCACGCCTGCGGGTAAATCACGTTCCCTAGGCCGTCAGGCAACCGCTAAAGCCAAATCGGGCAACAGATCTGCAAAGCCAACCGGGGCTAAAGCCAAAGCACCGGCTAAACCGACAAAAGCACCAGCTAACCCGATTGCCAAGCAAAATGCCAAAGCACGCGCTGCTGGCGTAAAATCCGCCGGCGCTAAACCTAAAGCCAAGCCTAAAACATCTTCTGCTAAACCAACACGTCGAGCTAAAGCATGAGTAGCAATACCCGTTTAATTCATGGCTTTCATCCCATCATGGCGCGTTTGCGTCACGACCCGGAAAGCGTCAAAGAAATCTATCTGGATGCGAATCGTACTGATCGACGCGTTAAAGATTTGCTTCGCTTGGCCGAGCAGGCAGACGCGCGGGTGGTGACCGTTGAGCAACCCCGCATTGAAGGCATGGCACCGAATGCACGACATCAAGGTGTCGTTGCCCGGGTGGATGCACGTCAGAAGGCGATTCATCTGGATGATGTGCTGGATACGTTGGAAGAGCCACCATTCCTATTGGTGCTGGACGGCATTACAGACCCGCGCAATCTGGGCGCCTGTTTGCGGGTGGCTGATGCCGCCGGTGTGCACGCCGTCATTGCGCCTAAAGACCGGGCAGTTGGCCTCACGGATGTTGCCATGAAGGCTGCTTCCGGCGCTGCTGAGACCGTGCCCTACATCATGGTGACCAATCTGGCGCGCACTCTGCGCGAACTTAAAGAGCGCGACATCTGGGTCATCGGCACGGCAGGTGAGGCTACCGAAGACTTATACACGGCACAATGGCCGGCAGCAGGTGGCGTTGCCTGGGTGATGGGTGCAGAGGGCGATGGCATGCGCCGTTTAACCCGCGAAACCTGTGACTCACTGGTCAAGATCCCTATGGCAGGTTCAGTCGAAAGCTTGAATGTGTCTGTTGCCGCAGGTGTCTGCCTGTTTGAAGCAGTGCGTCGCTGTCGCGTTTAATTCTATAAATCAGCGCCCGGCGTTGGCCCGGGCGTGATCGATATCAGCAGCATTCTTTTCATCGGTGTAGGTGCGGGCAGGCTTGTTGCCTAGCCCCGTCCCGCCGTTCTGGCAGAGCACTTCGACATTGGCGAGAGGTTTGTCTTTGTGCAGTACTTCTACGGCACAGCGACCATAGATCGACTCAATGGTCGCCAGCACATTGCGTGCGTAATCACTTTGCAGTTTGCTATCCAGAATCAGATTGGCCAGTAAAACCCCGTTAGGTTTAAGCACTTGCCGGGTGTCACTCCAGAACTCGCGGGTGATCAGGTGGCTAGGGATGTTGTGGTGCGAACTGTAAACGTCAACAACGACCGCATCAAAACGACTATCACCTTGCTTGGCCGTAGACGTAACGAAGTGGCGCGCATCATCCACAATAAATTTTCCGCGAATCGGCTCGTGTAAAAACTGTTGTTCGGCAATGGATTGAATCTTGGGATCAATATCCACGAAGGTGTAGTGATTCAGCGGTTCTTTGTGCGACAGCGTAAAGCCCCCGGCACCCAGAACCAGAATCTCGCTATCCCTGAGCTTCAGATCCTTGAGTAACGTCTGGCGCAGGTAGTCTATATAACGGGCATAGCGGGGCGGGTTGCCATCGCCAATAAGAGAAGCCGTTGAGCTGTTGACCTTGAAGACGCGGATTGAATCGCCTTCGGGCGTTTCGGTGTGAATAACTGAGTAATCGGCGTAAGCGGTTTCAGTCACATCCTGGGGTTCGTTGAGCCATTGGCCACGTAACAGGGGCACGTTCAAACTGATAATCAGGAGTGTTGAACCAAGAAAGCCCGCAAGCACCTGCCAGCGGCGGGAGCGCACATCGGGCGCCACTTGCAAGCGCAATGTGCCGATCAGTAGAAAGAGGGCGCAGAGCGTAACAGCGGCAGAGATTCCCAGCCATTGCATCACCAGCACAGATAGCCCGAGTGACCCCAGAAACGAGCCGAGGGTAGACCAGTACAGTGCCATGCCACTGGCTTCGCCCGTGCGCCGGGTTTGCATCAGGTTGGTGAGCGCAGGCACTGTTTGACCCAGCAACCATGCCAATGGGCAGAGAATGCCGCCTATGAGCAGCGTATAAGCCAGCCAGACGGGTTGCACATGTATGAACAAGCCGTTCACAAAGGGGGTAGAAAACCCGATACCCAGCAGCAGCGCTGAAATGAGGAAGTTACGAGCAACAACCCGCAGATAGCCCGCATTGATTTTGGCGCCGGCCGCATAGCCTAGGGCGAGGGCAAGCAGAAAGAAGCCGATGGTGGGTGCCGTAACAACAATAGAACTACCCACATGGGGCACCAACCGGCGTAACGCAATGATCTCCGCACCGAGGGAACAAAAGCCCTCGATGAATACAACAACGGGAATCAAAAGCGGCGGCATGCCCCTGATGTTACAGGAGCATGCCCGCGCCAACGGTATTGTTCGTTGCTTCGTCAATTAGAATGAATGCGCCGGTGCTACGGTTGCTCTTGTAGCTGTCACAGCAGATCGGTTGAGCCAGACGCAAATTAATCGTAGCGATGTCATTCATCTGCAGCTGCGTAGGTGCCGCATCCTGAGCCAGCGTATTGATATCCAGACGGAACGGAATATCAGCAATTTTGGCTTTCACCGTGCGGGTTGTCTGGCGCAGTGCATAGGTGCGGGCACGATCCAGCGGTGTTTCAGAAAGCCAGCAGACCGTGGCCTGAGCTTCTTTAACAACCTGTGGGGCGGTATCCGGGTGGGCAATCATATCGCCACGTGAGATATCGATTTCATCGGCCAGACGAATAGTCACCGATTGCTCGGCAACGCCTTCGTTTAGTGCAACGCCACCGAGCTCTACATGGCTTACGGTGCTGCGCTGGCCCGAGGGTAGCGCAATGACCTCATCGCCCGGGCGAACCACGCCAGAGCTGATGCGACCCATGAAGCCACGGTAATCGTGTAGCTCCGGGTTGGCAGAATCCTGCGGGCGGCACACCAGTTGCACCGGCATACGGAATAGTTCGTGGTGGGTCGGTGTTTCGCTATGGCTATTCGGTGCCGTTTCAAGAATCTCGAGCAACGTCGGGCCTTCGTACCAGTTCATCGAGTCGCCACGATCAACAATCATGTCGCCTTCCAGCGCCGACATCGGTACGTAGCGCACCTTCTCCAGGCCAATGGTTGCGGCAACCTGCGCGAATTCTTCTTGTAGCTTGGCAAACACCTGTACGTCGTAGTTAACCAGGTCCATCTTATTAATGGCCACCACGATCTGCGGAATACCCAGCAGTTGGCAAATCTTTGCGTGACGGCGCGTCTGCGTCAGAATGCCGCGGCGGGCATCGACCAGAATAATCGCCAGATCGGCGGTTGATGCGGCCGTTACCATGTTACGTGTGTATTGCTCGTGACCCGGTGCATCGGCAATGATGTACTTGCGTGTGCCGGTCGAGAAGTAACGATAGGCTACGTCAATGGTAATGCCCTGTTCGCGTTCGGCTTGCAGGCCATCGGTTAGTAGCGATAGATCCACGCTGGTTAAGCCACGGCGTTCTGAAGTACGGGCCAGATTGCTCAGCGTATCGACCAGAATCGTCTTGGTATCAAACAGCAGGCGACCGATCAGCGTGCTTTTGCCGTCATCAACGCTACCGCAGGTGAGGAAGCGCAGTAGGCCGTGATCTTCAATATGTTGTTGGGCGGTCATTAGAAGTAGCCCTCTTTCTTACGTTGTTCCATGGCAGCTTCACTGGCCTGGTCATCCAGACGGGTTGCGCCACGTTCGCTGATGGTGGTGCCGGCAGTTTCGGCAATGATCTTTTCAATGTTGTCGGCATCGCTGATCACAGGGGCGGTACAGCTAATGTCGCCCACGGTGCGGAAGCGCACCTGCAGATCGACAATCTCTTCGCCGGGTTTGGCCGGTGTCAGGTCGGTCACCGGCACAATGCCGTTGCCACGACGCACGATCGGGCGTGTATGGGCAAAGTAGATCGATGGCAGTTCCAGTTTCTCGCGCTCGATGTATTGCCACACATCCAGTTCTGTCCAGTTCGAAATCGGGAAGGCACGCATGTGCTCGCCTTTGTGCACGCGGGCGTTATACAGATCCCACAGTTCCGGGCGCTGGTTCTTCGGGTCCCACTGACCGAAGTCATCGCGGAAACTGAAAATACGTTCTTTGGCGCGGGCCTTTTCCTCATCACGGCGGGCGCCACCGATCAGGCAGTCGAATTCGAATTCGGCAATCGTTTCCAGCAGGGTCACTGATTGGTGACGGTTACGCGATTCATCAGCTGACCTCAGCACGATCGTGCCACGCTTCATCGAGTCTTCCAGCGAACGAACAATCAGTCGTTCGCCCAGCTCGGCCGCGCGGCGATCACGGAAGTCGATGACTTCCGGATAGTTGTGGCCGGTATCAATGTGGACCAGCGGGAACGGAAACTTGGCCGGGCGAAAGGCCTTTTCGGCGATGCGCAGCATACAGATGGAGTCTTTGCCACCCGAAAAAAGTAGGGCAGGGCGCTCGCACTGGCCAGCAACCTCGCGCATGATCTGGATTGCTTCTGCTTCCAGCCAGTCTAGGTGAGATAGTGTAGGGACGGGTTTAGTCATAGGACGTAATTTTACAGGGTTGGCTTTATTTGGCTTTGTGCAGACCGCACTCTTTGGTTTCCGGGTTTTCCCACCACCAGCGGCCAGCACGGATATCTTCGCCCGGGGTAATCGCACGGGTACAAGGGGCGCAGCCGATGGATGGATAAAAGCGATTGTGAAGTTCGTTGTAGGGCACGTTGTTCAGATCAATGTAGGCCCAGATCTCTTGTTCAGACCATTCGATCAGCGGGTTGAACTTCGGCAGATTGTTCAGCGTATCGAAATCTTCCCAGTCCATGTTCTGGCGCGTTACCGATTGCGCAGCGCGCAGCCCTGTGATCCAGGCGTCTTTGCCTTTAAGGATACGGGCGAGCGGTTCCAGCTTGCGGATCTGGCAACAGGCTTTGCGGTTGTCGACCGAGTCATAAAAAGCATTGATGCCGTGTTCCCGCACCCAGGGTTCCAGCTGGGTGTAATCGGGCGTCATGATCTGAATCTCTTTGTCGTATTGCTGTTGTGCTTTGGCTAGCAGCGTATACGTCTCTTCATTCAGTCGACCCGTATCAAGCGTAAAAATGCCGATGGGTAGATTATCTTTGCAGATCATATCCATCAGCACCATGTCTTCGGCACCCAGACTATTGGCCAGCACCACATTCGGGTGACGATCAATAATCGTATTCAGGCGCGCCATAACCAGCGCAGGTTTTTCTGCCACGGCCGCTACCAAAGCAGCATCTGGCGCTGGGCGCGCCGGGGCTTTGGCTTGACCGATGCCGGCGATCGATGAGCTGCTCATCACTGTGCTCCGCCATGAGTAATACCTGCGCGGTCTGTGCGACGGAACAGGGGGTCCGGATTGTCGGTCGAGCCCTGGTAGACATCCGGGAAAGGTGTCAGATTCTTTAGTGCAATTTCCGGTGAAACTTTCGGATCTAGTGCCAGGGTGTCGAAACCCACGCGCAGCATGAAAAACAACTGATCCACCAGTACATTGCCAATGGCACGCAGCTCACCCGTGTATTGATGATGATTACGCAGACGCCAGGCCATGGAATAACCGCGACCATCTGTGAATTTCGGGAAATCGATTGCCAGCAGTGGCCATTGATTAAAGTGCTTGGCGACCTCGTTCAGATCATCGTTAGCCGACAGCCACACACCAATATCCTGGCGTGAGTGCAGCGCGCTTTGAGCCTGCCACAGCGCAAACGGTACCAGCCATTGGCCGGCCGCCACGGTTACGCTAGCCAGATCAGCATCTGCTTCCGGGTGCAGCACTTGCCAGTTGTCGCTATGCACCTGGCCGTTTTTCAGGATCTCAGCCATTGTTGGCCTCCTTCTTCTTATTAGCTTTGTCACCATAGACGCTGACTTTGAACGGGTCGAGGCCGACACGTACCACCGTATCCACGAAACGCTCTTCCGGTTCGCGCAGGCTGACATAGGTTTCCAGTAGTTTGGTTACCACATCCGGCATATCAGCGGCGGCGAACGATGGGCCAATCACTTTGCCCAGACGCGTGTCGTTACCCTGACGGCCACCAATGGTGACCTGGTACCACTCTTCATCATTCTTATCGACACCCAGCACGCCAATGTGGCCCACATGGTGGTGGCCGCAGGCATTCATACAACCCGAGATGTTCAGATCCAGCTCGCCGATGTCGTGCAGGTAATCCAGATCATCAAAGCGCTCCATGATCGCCTTGGCGATGGGGATCGACTTGGCATTCGCCAGATCACAGAAATCCCCACCTGGGCAGCAGATAATGTCGGTGAGCAGCCCTACGGTCGAGCTGGCCACTTTGAGTGCCTTCGCTTGATCAAACAGCTCTGGTAGCTTGCGCAGTTCGACATCCGACAGCACCAGATTCTGTTCGTGAGAAGAGCGCAGCTCGCCAAAGCTATAGGCATCGGCCAGATCAGCCACGGCATCCATCTGCACGTCGGTAATATCACCAGGCGCAAAACCCTTTTGCTTCAAGGACAGGGTGACCGCACGGTAACCCGGTACACGGTGTGCGTGCACGTTCTGCTGTACCCAGCGGGCAAAGGCTTTATCGCTGGCAATGCGTGCTTCGTAACCAGCATCGTTGTCCGGCAATTGTGCATAGGCTGGCGCCGTGAAGTAGGCCGACACGCGGGCCAGTTCTGCATCAGTAATGGTGGCTGGACCATCTTTCAGGTTGGCCCACTCGGCATCCACCTTGCGGCGGAATTCTTCAATGCCCAGTGCTTTCACCAGAATCTTGATGCGTGCCTTGTACGGATTGTCGCGACGACCCTCCAGGTTATAGACACGGATGATCGCTTCCATATAGGACAGCAGGTGACGCCAGGGTAGCGCTTCGTTGATCACTTCGCCCAGAATCGGCGTACGGCCCAGGCCACCGCCTACCCACACGCGGGCAAGCACAGCGCCCTTATCATCACGATAAAGGTGCAGACCAATGTCGTGAACCTGAACCACGGCGCGGTCGCGTTCGGCACCGTGAACGGCAATCTTGAACTTGCGCGGCAGGAATGCGAATTCCGGATGGAAGGTGCTCCATTGGCGAATGATTTCAGCCAGCGGGCGGGTGTCCACCACTTCGTCGGGTGCGATACCGGCAAACTGGTCGGTGGTTGTATTGCGGATACAGTTGCCCGAAGTCTGAATGGCGTGCATTTCTACTTCGGCCAGACGTGCCAGCACGTCAGGTACGCGATCCATAGGGATCCAGTTGTATTGCAGATTGTGACGCGTGGTGAAGTGGGCGTAGCCCTTATCTTCTTCACGGGCAATGGCGCCAAGCACACGTAGCTGAGCCGATGAGATCATCCCGTACGGTACGGCAATGCGCAGCATCGGCGCATGACGCTGCATATAGAGACCATTCTGCAAACGCAGCGGGCGGAACTCTTCGTCAGCCAGTTCGCCAGCCTGCCAGCGTGCGGTCTGGTCACGGAACTGATCGACACGCGCTTTTACTAGTGCACGGTCGTAATCGTCATAGCGGTACATAGGGGATCTCTATGGAACAGGTTCTTATAATTAGGAAAGCACAAGCTTGGTGCCGATGATGATGAGCATCGTAGCGAGCAGGCTACGTAAGAATTTTTCAGGGACTTTGCTGGCGATATGGCTGCCTACCCAGATGCCGGGCAGCGAACCGAGCAGCAGGGCGCCAAGTAGATTAAAGTCAACGCTACCCAGATACCAGTGGCCAACACCGGCCACCGCCGTTAGCGGCACTGCATGAGCAATGTCGCTGGCCACAATTTTAAGGGTGCCAATGCGTGGGTAAAGGAAAAATAGCGCCGTGACGCCCAGCGCGCCAGCACCCACCGAAGAAATCGTAACTAAAACGCCCAGAATAACGCCCACAAGAATAGTGATTGGGCCAACGTGGCGCTGGATAAAGGAATCTTCATGTCGGCGTGCGTAGCGCAGCAGCTTGTCACGTAGAAAGATAGCGCCTGCAGTCAGGAACAGCGCGAAACCCAAAGCCACGGCCATGATCTGACCGACTTCTTTACCGTGGCCCGGTAACTGAGCCAACGCATATAGGGTAATCGCCGCGGCCGGAATGCTACCGGCACCCAGCCGGCCAACAATCAGCCAGTCCACATGGCCTTTGCGGCCGTGTGCCACGGTACCGCCAGCCTTGGTCAGCGCGGCATAAAGTAGATCGGTACCAACGGCCGTAGCGGGAGAAACCCCGAACATCAGCACGAGCAGGGGAGTCATCAGCGAGCCGCCACCAACGCCGGTCATGCCGACGATGAGTCCTACAAAAAAGCCGGAAACGGTGTAGAGAAAGTCCATTAGCTGCGCTGCAATATTGATTAAGGACGCCATCCTAACAGTCGGCCAACCCAACGTAAAAGAATATATGGTTAGAATGCTATAACTTTTAGTAATTAAGGGGAATCGTCAATTATGACCCTTCAGCAACTTCGATATCTGGTTGAAGTCGCCCAGCGTGGCTTTAACGTCTCAGAGGCTGCCGAGGCGCTTTATACCTCGCAGCCAGGCGTTTCCAAGCAGATTAAACAGCTGGAAACCGATCTGGGCATTATTATTTTCGAACGCGTGGGCAAGCGTCTGACCGGCGTTACCGAGGCGGGCGCGCAAATTTTGGCCCATGCCCGGCGGATTCTGGCCGAGGCTCAGAATCTCAAACGTTATGTGGATGACTACACCCACGGGCAGCATGGTGCCTTGGTCATTGCCACCACCCACACGCAGGCGCGGTACGCCCTGCCAGAGGCTATTTCCCGTTTCCGGACGCGTTACCCGGAAGTTACGCTCACCCTGCACCAGGGTATGCCGGATCAGTTTGCTGAATGGCTAACGCGCGGAGATGTTGATCTGGCCATCGCGACCGAATCGCTCAAGGATGTACCGGGTATTGTTGCCTTGCCTTGCAGGCAGTGGCATCACGCCATTGTGGTTCAGAAGGGTCACCCGCTCCTCAACCATTCCGGTCAAATCAGCCTGGCCGAATTAGCCAGCTACCCACTCATTACCTACGTACGCGGCGTTGCCGGGCGTATTGGCGTTGATGCGGCTTTCGAGCGGCACGGCCTGGCGCCCCGCATTGTGTTAGACGCACTGGATGCCGATGTGGTTAAAACCTACGTCGGCGTTGGTATGGGTGTCGGCATCATCGCCGAGCATGCCTTTGACCCCTTGCGCGATGCGGCTGCCGGCCTGCAACTGATTCCGGCGCGGCACCTGTTTCCGGCCAATACCACTCATGTTGGTATCCGGCGTGGCACGCTGCTGCGTCGCTTCGAATACGACTTTATTGAAGACTTTGCCCCCGGCTTGAACCGGGACGCCGTACAAAAAGCCCTTCAGGGCGGCGAGGTTGGTGCGTCAGACTGGCTTTAACCTTGATTCTGTTATAGAATCTCCGGTTTTCCACCTTGCCCCACCGCGATTCGCATGGCGGGGGGTATTAGCCAAAAGGAGTCTACATGCGTCATTACGAAATCGTATTCATCGTCCACCCGGATCAGTCCGAACAGGTGCCGGCGATGGTCGAGCGTTACAAAACGCTGATCACTGGCCAGAATGGTGTCATTCACCGCCTAGAAGATTGGGGCCGTCGTCAAATGGCTTACCCGATCAACAAGGTGCACAAAGCCCACTACGTTCTGATGAACATCGAATGTAACGGTGAAACCCTGGCCGAACTCGAGCACGCCTTCAAGTTCAATGATGCCGTTCTGCGTCACCTGACGATGAAGCAGAAGCACGCCATCACCGAACCTTCGCCGATGATGAAGGAAGAGAAGGCCAAGCCGGTTACGACCGAAGCTGCCGCTTCCTAATCGCTGATTTGACGAAACAGAACGATTGACGATTAATCGGGTTCAGCTTTCCGGGCAAATCCTCAGCGTCCAGCCGATCCGGTACACACCGGCCGGCATTCCGGTAACGGAAGCATCGCTAGGGCATCACTCGGAACAGCAAGAAGCCGGACTCAAACGTCAGGTCACCTGTGAAGTTTCAGTCAAAGCACTCGGCAATCTAGCTCACCAGCTTGCTGCAGCGCAGACCGGAACCAGCCTAACAGCCACAGGCTTCCTCGCTACCAAGAGTCTTAAAAGTCGCCAATTGATCCTGCATCTCGAATCCATTGAATTTCAAGAAACGTAAATTTCCTCGAAGGAATCCATCATGACTGGACGTACTAACAACACCAAGAAGAAAGACGATCGCAACAAGCGCAATCGTGGCGGCGGTCTTTTCAAGCGCCGTAAGTTCTGCCGCTTCTCGGCAGAAAAAGTTGAACAGATTGACTACAAAGATGTCGACATTCTGAAAGACTACATCGCTGAAAACGCCAAGATCATGCCGGCTCGTCTGACTGGCACCAAGGCTGGCTACCAGCGTCAACTCGGCGTTGCCATCAAGCGTGCTCGCTTCCTGGCTCTGCTGCCTTTCACTGACAACCACAACGGGTAATCGCGATGCAAATTATTCTTCTCGAAAAAGTCGTTAACCTGGGCAACCTAGGTGATGTCGTTAAAGTTAAAGATGGTTACGCTCGTAACTTCCTGATCCCTAACGGCAAAGCAAAGCGCGCCACGACTTCGGCTCTGGCTGAATTCGCTGAGCGTCGTGCAGAGCTGGAAAAGCTGGCCGCTGAAAAGCTGGCCGTTGCTCAAGCAGTTGGCGAAAAGCTGAACGGTCTGGTTGTTGAAATCGCCCGTAAGGCTGGCGTTGATGGCCGTCTGTTCGGTTCGGTTGTTAACTTTGACATTGCTGACGCACTGGCTGCTAAAGGCTTCAAAGTTGAAAAGTCGGACGTTCGCATGCCGACCGGCCCACTCAAGACCATCGGCGAATTCCCGCTGGAAGTTGGTCTGCACACCGACGTGGTCGTTGGCATCGTAGTCAACGTAGCCGCTGCCCAGTAATCCGGTTCTTCCGGATTCAAGAAAGCCCGGCCGAGCGCCGGGCTTTTTTACGCCAGTTGTATTTTGTGGCGACTATGGTTAAATGAAGCACATGAAACCGTCAGATGCCCTGCAGACAAACCGTGAGCTCATCCGAAGCGTTGTTGAGCGTTACCGCGCGCGCAATCCGAGAGTATTTGGGTCTGTGCTGCATGGGGAAGACACTGAAGGCAGTGATCTGGATTTGCTGGTAGATCCAACGGCAGGCGCTACGTTATTTGACCTTGGGGCAATTCAGGTCGAATTGGAAGAACGCTTAGGCGTCTCGGTCGATGTGCTCACGCCAAAGGGTTTGCCCATCAAATTTAGAGATGCCGTATTAAACGAAGCCCGGCCGGTATGACCAGTCAGCACGAACGGACAGCCCTGCACGTTGAATTAATGAAGCAGGCGGCGCTGCAGGCATTGAGTTATGTGCAGGGCATGACGCAGCAGAGTTTTGATCTTGACCATAAGACACAAGACGCTGTGGTCATGAAGCTATTGGTGATTGGAGAATTAGCCACAAAGGTCATGGCAGAGGATCCCCCTTTTGTGGAAAGACATACCTTTATCCCTTGGGTTCAGATGAAGGGGATGCGCAATAGAATGGCGCACGGCTACTTTGAACTTGATCAGGCGGTTGTCTGGGATACCGTTACGAATGCCTTGCCTGATCTGATTACCCAGTTAGACCAGATTAAGTAGTAAAAACACGGCTCGTAACTTTGGGTTCCCTCGTTGCAGGTAATTCCATGGCCTTTTTGCCGGTATCATTACGAGTATGAGTTCAGAATTTTCCCGTTCGCCCCGTAAGAGCAATTTTGATAACCGGCCTAAGTCTATTGACCCGGCTATTGCCCAATTACGCGTGCCCCCGCACTCCATCGAAGCCGAACAATCGGTGCTGGGTGGGTTGCTGCTCGACAACGAAGCGCTGGACCGTATTACCGACTTGCTGACAGAAGTCGACTTCTATCGCAGCGAACACAAACTTATTTATCAGCAAATCACCCGTTTGCTGGAACGCGGCCGCCCGGCCGACGTCGTGACCGTTTCAGAAGCCATCGAACAAGCGGGTCTCACCGATGAAACCGGTGGTCTGGCTTACCTGGGCGAACTGGCTGCCAACACCCCATCAGCGGCTAACATCCGCCGCTATGCAGAAATCGTGCGTGAGCGCGCTGTGCTGCGTCACCTGGTGGTGGCGGGCGATGAAATTGCTACTGATGCGCTCAACCCGCTCGGCCGCGACGCTAAGGAACTGCTCGATACCGCCGAACAGAAAGTGTTTGCCATTGCAGAAATGGGTGCCCGCGCCCAGCAAGGCTTTGTGCATATCAATCCCC
>JBDLTI010000010.1:0-47168 GCA_039805865.1 Pseudomonadota bacterium
CTGCGGGGCTTCCACCCCGAGCACGCCCACCACAAGGTCAGTGACTTGACGGGAATTCAGCTTCGGATTGCCAAAGCAGTCCCGCATTGCCGATTCATTGGCAATCAGCGACAGGCGACCCAGCCAACCACTCCAGTCGGCCAGCGCGCTTGACTCACGGCCGAGGCGGAAAACCGCTTCGGCGTAAGGACGGGCTACGGTGAGGGATTCAGCCATTGATTACAGACCTTGCTTGATGGCAACCAGAATATCTGCATGGGCACCGGCATTGATTTCCTTACGGAGAATCTTTTCAGCACCCGCTACAGCCAGCGCAGCGACCTGATCACGTAACTGTTCACGAGCACGAACAACTTCTTGTTCGACTTCACCGCGGGCAGTTGCCACGATACGATCAGCTTCAACCTTGGCCTGAGCCTTGGCATCTTCAATGATCTGAACAGCACGCTTTTCAGCGTTAGCCAGAACATCAGCCGACTTTTCTTTGCCTTCGCGCACAACCTCAGCCGAACGTTTGCTGGCGAGCTCTAACTCATGCTTGCCACGCTCTGCTGCGGCCAGGCCATCAGCGATTTTTTTCGCACGATCATCCAGCGCCTTCGTAATAGGCGGCCAGACAAACTTCATCGTGAACCATACAAGTATGAAGAAAACGATGAGCTGGGCGAATAATGTTGCGTTTAAGTTCACGCTACGTGCCCTCCTGAAAAAGGTTGTTCAGGATTATTTCAGCACGAACGGATTAGCGAACGCGAACATCATCGCGATACCAACGCCGATCAGGAATGCAGCATCGATCAGGCCGGCCAGCAGGAACATCTTGGTTTGCAGTTCGTTCATCAGCTCAGGCTGACGTGCCGAAGCTTCGAGGTACTTCGAACCCATGATGCCGATACCGATACAGGCACCGATAGCACCAAGACCGATGATGAGGCCGGAAGCCAGAGCAACTAGACCGAGGATATGTTCCATGACGACTCCTTGAAAGGGATAAGAACAGCGTGGTTAATAAAACTAAAGGAAAAACGAGAACTACAACTACAAAACTAAGAAACTTAGTGCGATTCGTGCGCCTGACCGACATACACCAGCGTCAGCATCATGAAGATGAATGCCTGCAGCGTAATGATCAGGATGTGGAAGATGGCCCAGATGGAACCAGCAATCACGTGGCCAGCAAACAGCAGACCACCCGACAACGAATGCATACCAGCCCATGAAGCACCCATCAGGGCGATCAGCATGAAGACCAGCTCACCGGCGTACATATTACCGAACAACCGCATACCGTGAGAAATAGTTTTAGCGGCGAATTCGATCATCTGCATCATGAAGTTGATCGGCGCCAGCGCAGGGTGCGAACCGAACGGGGCTGCAAACAACTCGTGCACCCAACCGCCAATACCCTTGATTTTTACGTTGTAATACAAACAGACGATCAGCACACCCAGAGCCATGGCCAGGGTGATGTTCAAGTCAGCCGACGGCACGATACGCAAGAAGGCGTGATGCGGGTCGTGACCCGATGCTTCGTAATAGGTTGACCAGATCTTCGGGAATAGATCCAGCGGCAGCAGATCCATGGCGTTAAGGAAGAAGATCCAGACAAACACGGTTAGCGCCAGCGGTGCCACGAAGAGACGCGACTTGGCATCATGAATAATGCCTTTGGCCTGGTCAGCAACCATCTCGACCAGCACTTCAATCGCCGATTGCAGACGACCCGGAACGCCAGCAGTTGCTCGTTGCGCCACAAATGCCAGCAACACAACCGCCAGGATACCCAGGGCCGTAGAAAATAGGAAAGAGTCAAGATTGAGCACCGAGAAGTCAACAATAGACTTCTGTGCCTCACCTGTGGAATTCAGGTGGGTCAAGTGGTGAACAATATATTCACCCTGGGTTGGGCCGCTATGGGCCGCTGCGTTCGCTACGTTTTCAGTCGCCATCTCAGGTTCTTTTCGCCAATGCTAAAAAATTTACCTGCAAGGTGATCACCATACTGAGTAGCATACTGGGCCAATTGAGGTCCGCATACAACACGATGGCAACCGCCAACAAAATAAGTGTGAGGGCAAGCTTGAGAAATTCGTAGACGATGAAAGCTCCGGCTGTCGCAACACTTGCTCGACCCGCCGACGCTGCCATTAATCTCAGCGCGAACAGAAAATTGGGTAGTAGAACCGCCCCGCCTCCGATCGCAGCAGAAATACTGCCACGCCATCCCGCAAGCAACCCTGCTAGAGCCACAGCTATGATTATTGCGATCAGTTGCAGGCGTATTACTCTAAACACCATTACCTCATCGCGTTGTGTGCTGTGCCAAACAAGGCGCCTTCAAACCCCGTCACTATACGGCGAGCTTAGCGCGCCGTCAATCAAAAAAATGCTCGATTAGCCCATCCAGTTGATCAAGACTCTGGAAGCTAATCGTGATCTTGCCTGCACCCCGTTTATTGGCCGCGATTTTCACCTCGGCGCCCAGCGTATCGGCCAGCTTTTCGCTTAGTCGAATCACGTCCGAATTTTCTGCCTTCACCGCACCTGCGCCGGTCTTGGATACGGGTTTGGCGCTCTGTCGGCGACGCACCAACTCTTCGGTTTCTCGTACCGACAACGCCTTGAGCACCACCTGTTGGGCTACCCCTACCTGATCACTACCGGCCAGCGCCAGCAAAGCGCGCGCGTGGCCCATATCAATGCGGCCATGCATCAGCAGATCCTGCACCGGCTGCGCCAGCTCCAGCAAACGCAACAGGTTGGTTGCGGCAGAACGCGAGCGGCCTACGGCCTCGGCCGCCTGCTGGTGCGTTAAGTTGAATTCATCAATTAAACGGCGCAAGCCCTGCGCTTCTTCCAGCGGGTTCAGATCTTCACGCTGAATATTCTCGATCAGCGCCATCGCCAGCGCATTCTCATCGGGAATGCGATGCACGTGTACCGGCACTTCTTTCAGGCCGGCGATCTGCGATGCACGCCAACGGCGTTCGCCCGCAATAATTTCGTATGGCGTAGAGGCACCAGCACCGAGCGGACGCACAATGATCGGCTGCACCAAGCCCTGCGCAGCGATTGACGAGGCCAACTCATTCAAACTGGCTTCGTCCATGCGGGTGCGCGGCTGATACTTGCCCGGCTGGAGATCGGTTACCGGCAGCGTGCGTGGAACCTCGTTCGTTACCGGCGCAGCAGCGGCCGAAGGCGCCATCTTTGTGGCATTACCGCCAAGCAGCGCATCTAATCCACGACCCAGGCCGCGGGCTTTATTTTTTGCATTCATTGTGTGTCTCTATTTAGCGACTGCTTTGCCATGGCGGCCGAGCAGCTCTTCGGCCAAGGCCATATAAGCCTGCGCACCTTTGGATGAGGCATCGTAAGCCAGCGCCGGCTTGCCGTGCGATGGCGCTTCGGCCAGACGCACGTTGCGCGGGATAATCGTGTTGTACACCTTGTCGCCAAAGTGGCTGGTCAGCTCATCCGACACCTGCTGCGTCAGCGTGTTCTGCGCGTTGTACATCGTGCGCAAGAGGCCTTCGATTTCCAGATCCGGGTTCAGGTTACCGCGTACCTTGCGCAGGGTTTCCACCAGATCCGACAGACCTTCCAGCGCATAGTACTCACACTGCATCGGAATCATCACTGACTTCGACGCCACCAGCGCATTCACCGTCAGCATGTTCAAGGCCGGCGGGCAATCGATGAGTACGTAATCGTAACGATCACTCACGGTCGCCAACGCTTCTTTCAGCTTCTGTTCACGGCCATCCAGGTCGATCAGTTCGATTTCCGCCCCCGCCAGTTCGCGGTTGGCCGGCAAAATATCAAAGCCATATTCGGTTTTCTGAATGGCCTGAGCCAGCGTGGTATCACCCAGCAGCAGTTGGTACACCGTTGGCAGCGCATCGCTCTTCACGATGCCGCAACCCGTGGTGGCATTGCCCTGCGGATCCAGATCAATCAACAGCACGCGTTGCTTCAGATGGGCCAGCGCAGCGCTCAGATTAACGGCCGAGGTGGTTTTACCCACACCGCCCTTTTGATTGGTAATTGCCAGAATACGCATGCTGCGCCTTTTTAACCTTGGAAACCGGAGCCGACTGGAGCCAGCAGAATCAGATGTCTTTCTGCACCCAAATCAGGCACATCAAGGGAAATAACTGCATTCACAGAGACATCAGGGGGTAATTCTGCCATTTCAGCGGCAGGATGAATACCTTTCATGGCATACCACCCCCCATTTGGCGCTAAAAGTCGCCGCGTTTGCCCCACTAAAGTGGCCAAAGTTGCGTATGCCCGTGCCGTAACCAGTGCAAAACCGCCGGCGTGCGCCTCGGGCGGCACCCAGCTTTCAATCCGGGTTGAAACGGCCTGCACATTCTTCAAACCCAGCGTCATCGCAGCCTGTTTCAGAAAGGCCACCTTCTTGCCCACGGTATCAATCAGCGTAATCGAACGCTCCGGTTGCAGAATTGCCAGCGGAATACCCGGCAAACCGCCACCGCTGCCCACATCCAGCAAATCGCCCGGCGGCAGATGCGGCACAATCGACAGCGAATCAAGCAGATGCTGCGTCAGCATGGCCGAGCGCTCACGAACGGCGGTGAGGTTGTACGCCTTATTCCATTTTTGCAGCAGATCCAGATAATCCAGCAGCTTGTCTGCCTGGGCTTCCGTTAACGGTACGCCCATCTTGGTTGCGCCCGCAATCAGCTGCGCACTTTCTATCGCACGCGTGCTGGCAAGCTCGCTCACAGCGCCGCACCGAGGGCAACACCCATGCGCTTCAGGTGCACCAGCAACAAACCAATCGCCGCCGGCGTAACCCCCTGAATGCGCGCTGCCTGCCCCAGCGTTTGCGGTCGCTGCGTCTGCAGCTTCTGGCACACCTCACGCGACAAACCAATCACCTCGGTGTAATCCAGTGCTTCTGGCAGACTTAAATTCTCATAGGTGGCCTGGCGCGCCACTTCGTCGCGCTGACGATCAATATAACCCTGGTACTTGGCCTGAATTTCTACCTGCTCGACCACTTCGGCCGACAAGGCCACTGCCTCGGCCAGGCCCGTTCTGACGGCCAGCTGTAACAGCTGGGCATACGTCGTATCCGGACGACGAAGCAGCTCGAACATCGTGGTTTCGCGTTCCAGCGGTTTGCCCAGCACCGTAGCCACTGCATCGGCATCCAGCTTGACCGGATTAACACGAAGAGCTCGCAATCGCTGCTGTTCTTGCTCAATCGCATCACGTTTGGTGCAGAACGCCGCCCAACGCACATCGTCCACCAAGCCCATCTCGCGGCCAATTTCGGTCAAACGCAGGTCGGCATTGTCTTCGCGCAGGCTCAGGCGATACTCAGCGCGACTGGTGAACATACGGTACGGCTCGCTCACACCCCGGGTAATCAGGTCATCAACCAGCACACCCAGATAGGATTCATCACGGCGCGGCGTCCAAGCTGCTTCACCGCGTGTAGCACGCGCCGCATTCAGGCCCGCCAGCAAGCCCTGGGCCGCAGCCTCTTCATAGCCCGTGGTGCCGTTGATCTGACCGGCAAAGAACAAACCGTTAATCGCCTTGGTCTCCAGCGATGCCTTCAGGCCGCGCGGATCAAAGTAATCGTATTCGATGGCATAGCCCGGACGCAGGATGTGGCACTGTTCCATACCGCGGATCGAGCGCACGATCTGTAGCTGCACATCAAAGGGCAGCGACGTCGAAATCCCGTTCGGGTAGATCTCATGCGTATCCAGACCTTCCGGCTCCAGAAACACATGGTGGCTGGCCTTATCGGCAAAGCGGTGAATCTTGTCTTCGATCGATGGGCAGTAACGCGGGCCCACGCCCTCGATCACCCCGGTGTACATCGGCGAGCGGTCGAGGTTATTGCGAATAATTTCGTGCGTGCGTTCGTTGGTATCGGTAATCCAGCAAGGCAGTTGCTGCGGGTGTTGCGCGGCGCTGCCGAGGAACGAAAACACCGGCATCGGGTCATCCGAGTGCTGCGTCTGCATCACCGAAAAATCAATGCTCTTACCATCCAGACGCGGCGGGGTGCCGGTTTTCAAACGGCCTTGCGGCAGTTTGAGTTCACGCAAGCGTGCGGCCAGCGAAACAGATGGTGGATCGCCCATGCGGCCACCCGAGTAGTTATTCAACCCGACATGGATCAAACCATTCAGAAACGTGCCGGCCGTCAGCACCACCGCATCGGCATGAAATCGCACACCCAGTTGGGTGATGGCGCCCGCAACGCGGTCGCCTTCCATAATCAGGTCATCACAGGCCTGGGCAAAAATCGTAAGGTTCGGCTGGTTTTCCAGGCGGCGTCGAATGGCCTGCTTGTACAGCACGCGGTCGGCCTGAGCACGGGTTGCCCGCACTGCCGGACCTTTCGAGGCATTGAGAATGCGGAACTGAATCCCGGCCTCATCCGTGGCCGCGGCCATGGCACCGCCTAGCGCATCGACTTCTTTGACTAGGTGCCCTTTGCCAATGCCGCCGATGGATGGGTTGCAACTCATCACGCCCAGCGTTTCCATGCTGTGCGTCAACAAGAGCGTGCGCGCACCCGTGCGGGCCGACGCCAGCGCAGCCTCGGTACCGGCATGGCCGCCACCTACAACAATCACATCAAAACGATCCGGAAAGTCCATCAGCCCACAACTCGTCACAGCGCATAAACATTGCGGCAGATCAAAACCCCGGCAAAAACCGGAGCCGCTTCAGCGAGTCTTAATCCGCGCAACACAAAAGGGTGCTAATTTTAGTCAAAGCAGCGCCTTTTAGGTTGATTTTTCAAGGATTTCTTCATTCTTACAGCCATCTGCACCCAACCGGCCGATAGTTTTTGACTAACGTATATTTAGTAACAATCAATTGGATTTATCAATCGACTGTCCGTACACTTCAAAACGTCGATAAGACATTAACTCTGTCAAACCCGTCTCACCCATCACACAGGAGCAACACCATGTCGCTGATCAACACCGAAGTTCAACCGTTCAAGGCCCAGGCTTTCCACAACGGCAAATTCATTGAAGTGACCGAAGCCAGCCTCAAGGGCAAATGGTCCGTGCTGATTTTCATGCCAGCCGCCTTTACCTTCAACTGCCCAACCGAAATTGAAGATGCGGCCAACAACTACGCCGAATTCCAGAAGGCCGGTGCCGAGGTATACATCGTCACGACCGACACCCACTTCTCGCACAAAGTGTGGCACGAAACCTCGCCAGCCGTTGGCAAGGCGCAGTTCCCACTGATCGGTGACCCGACCCATCAACTGACCAACGCTTTTGGCGTGCACATTCCGGAAGAAGGCCTGGCACTACGCGGCACCTTCATCATCAACCCAGAAGGCAAGATCAAGACGCTGGAAATCCACTCGAATGAAATCGCCCGCGACATTTCGGAAACCCTGCGCAAGCTGAAAGCTGCTCAGTACACCGCATCGCACCCAGGTGAAGTTTGCCCAGCCAAGTGGAAAGAGGGCGAAAAGACGCTGGCCCCATCGCTTGATCTGGTTGGCAAGATCTAAGTCCTTAACCCGGACAGCGGTCTGAACCAACCGCAACAGAGAACGCCCAGGGCCCCGGCTCTGGGCACCCCCTAACACTGTGATTGCATCGCCAAGCGGCGAGTCGGTATCCTTTTGCCAAAAATCCGACCCTGTTTTGCCATGCGATTACCGCAGTCGCTAACATTTAGCTAACGCTTCAGGAGTCCACCATGCTTGACGCCAATATTCAGGAACAACTCAAAACCTATCTTGAGCGCCTGGAACAACCCATTCAACTGATTACTTCGCTGGATAACAGCGGCAACTCGGAACAGATGCGCGAGCTCGTCAATGAGATTGCTGCGCTCTCCGACAAAATCAGCATCGTCAAAGCCAATGATGCCGAATACACACCATCGTTCCGTGTCGCCCCTTTAAATAGTATTGAGCAACGCGGCATCGCACGCTTTGCCGGTTTGCCCATGGGGCACGAATTTACTTCGCTGGTTCTGGCGCTGTTGCAAATGGGTGGTTACCCGCCCAAGGTAGACGCCAGCGTGATCGAACAGATCCGCAATTTACCGGGTGACTACAACTTCGAGACCTTCATCTCGCTAAGCTGCCATAACTGCCCGGATGTCGTTCAGGCACTCAACCTCATGGCCGCAGTCAACCCGCGCGTTAAACACACCATGATCGATGGTGCGATGTTCCAGGACGTGGTCGAGTCCCGTCAGATCATGGCCGTGCCCACCGTGTATCTGAATGGTGAAGAATTCGGTGCGGGTCGCATGACCATCGAAGAAATTCTCGCCAAGCTCGATACCGGCGCCGCGGCGCGTGAAGCTGAAAAAATCAGCGCACAGGCGCCGTACGATGTACTCATCGTCGGTGGCGGGCCCGCCGGCTCGGCGGCAGCCGTCTATGCAGCCCGCAAAGGCATTCGCACCGGCATTCTGGCTGAGCGTTTTGGTGGCCAGGTCATGGACACGGTCGGCATCGAAAACTTCATCTCCGTACAGGAAACCGAAGGACCGAAGCTCGTTACCCAACTTGAGCAGCACGTAAAGTCCTACAACGTCGACATCATGAACTTGCAACGCGCCGAATCGCTCACACCGGCAACGGCACCGGGCGGCTACGCCGAAGTGCGCACGGCCAGCGGCGCGGTGTTAAAAGCCAAGAGCGTCATTCTGTCTACAGGCGCCCGTTGGCGCGAGCTCAACGTACCCGGCGAACAGGAATACCGCGGCAAGGGCGTTGCTTACTGCCCACACTGTGACGGCCCCTTGTTCAAGGGTAAGCGTGTCGCGGTCGTTGGCGGTGGTAACTCCGGTGTAGAAGCGGCAATTGATCTGGCCGGTATCGTTGGCCATGTAACGCTCATCGAATTCGGTGCAGAGTTGCGTGCCGACGCCTTACTCCAGCGCAAACTCGCCAGCTTGCCCAATGTGGTCATTCTCAAGAGTGCCCAGACGATGGAGGTGCTGGGCGATGGCAACAAGGTAAACGGTCTTGTTTACAAAAACCGTGAGACGAACGACAACGTTCACCTCGAACTCGAAGGGATCTTCGTACAAATCGGTTTGCTGCCCAACACCGATTGGCTCAAAGGCACGCTTGATCTTTCAAAGATGGGCGAAATCGAAATCGATGCGCGCGGCCAGACATCAGCCACCGGGGTTTTCGCTGCCGGTGACTGTACAACCGTGCCTTACAAGCAGATCATCATCGCCATGGGCGAGGGCGCTAAAGCATCGCTAGGCGCATTCGATTATCTGATCCGCAGTTCCGCGCCCGCCTAATCTGTCTGGTGCGTAAAATGGCGGCATGACTCAATCTTCGTCTGCCGCCACTCCCGCTCAAGCCCGCATCGCCATTATTGGCGGCGGCCCCGCCGGGCTTATGGCGGCGGAAGTTCTTAGCCAGGCTGGCATACACGTTGATCTTTACGATGCCATGCCCTCGGTGGGGCGCAAGCTGCTGCTCGCCGGTATCGGTGGTTTGAACATCACCCATAGCGAAAACTTCGCCACCTTCTTCACGCGCTTCGGCCCCGAACAGCGGTTTCTGCAAAACGCCCTCGACCAGTTCACGCCCGACCACCTGCGTCTGTGGGCACACCGTCTCGGCATCGAAACCTTCGTGGGCACTTCGGGTCGCGTCTTCCCCAAAGAAATGAAAGCAGCCCCCCTGTTGCGCGCGTGGCTGCATCGTTTGCGACACAATGGTGTGCGCTTCCACGTACGGCATCGCTGGCAAGGCTGGACAGATCAAGGTGCGCTGCGCATTACCGGCCCAGACGGCGATGTCACCATCAAACCGGATGCCACCATCCTTGCTCTGGGCGGTGCCAGTTGGCCCAAGCTCGGTTCGGATGGCCGCTGGGTGAGCACACTTGAGGCAAAGGGCATTCGCACAGCGCCGCTACAAAGTGCCAATTGCGGTTTCGAAACAAACTGGTCGCCACTGCTCAAACAAAAGTTTTCGGGCGAACCGCTCAAATCAATCGCCATAAGCTTTACCGATCACACCGGCACCATGCATCAACGACAAGGCGAATGCATCATCAGCCGCGAAGGCTTTGAAGGTAGTTTGATCTATGCGCTATCGCGCCCGCTGCGCGAAACCATCAACGCCACAGGCAGCGCCACGTTCATGATTGATCTGGCACCCGAGCGAGCGGCTGAAAAAGTTCTGGATGTACTCTGTCGTCGCGGTAGCAAATCGCTATCGAGTTATCTCAAATCAGCGCTGGGCTTCAGCGGCGTTAAAACAGCGCTGCTCTACGAGGTGCTGGGCAAAGAACAGATAAACGATCTGAAAATGCTGGCCACTACCATCAAGGCTCTGCCAATTACCGTACACGCCACACGCCCGATTACTGAAGCTATTAGCTCTGCCGGCGGCATCCGCTTTGATGGTCTTGATCAAAACCTCATGATCAAAAAGCTACCCGGTATTTTTGCAGCCGGTGAAATGCTGGATTGGGAAGCACCCACCGGCGGCTATCTGCTGACCGTCTGCTTAGCCACAGGACAACAAGCGGGACGCGGCGTTTTGAATTGGCTTACTGCCCAGGCGACACCGTCACAAACAGCGTAAAGATTTTTGCGGGCGGCGTATTCTGTTCCCAAGAGCGTTCATACACGTAGGTCAGCACAGCACGACCCGTACCTTGTGCACGGAACGACCATACTTCTTCACCGGCTACGCCCACCATGCCATTCGGTGCTGGCGCTTCGCCGTTGATGGTTTCCAGACGCAGCACATCATCGCCGGCCACGACATAACGCCAGCTATAACCGGTACTGGGGTTTGCCGGTAAACGCACCACCAAAGGTTGATACGGTATCAACGAAGCCGTGCCACCCGAATCGGAAAGCGATGCCGTTACGGGCATCTCGACCGGAAACAGCGATGGCGCACACCCGGTTAAAGCCAGTACGTTTAAAAGCAGAATGAATGAGCGTTTCATGGGTCACAAAATTCACGTTGACGATGCGCGGACTATAACCTGTTATTACTAATCCATCTAACAGCAATCTCTGCGCCCTGTTAGGATGATAACCCCAGCAGACCGAGCCCTTGCATCACGATGTCCGACGCTACCCATGCCAACCCATCGCCACCCGTACCCGTTAGCTTCTGGGCAGCTTTCGCTTTCTGGTTGAAGCTCGGCTTCATCAGCTTTGGCGGCCCCGCCGGACAAATCGCCATCATGCACCAGGAGCTGGTAGAACGTAGACGCTGGATATCTGAGCGGCGCTTTCTGCACGCACTCAATTACTGCATGGTGTTGCCGGGGCCAGAAGCACAACAGCTGGCCATCTACATCGGCTGGCTCATGCACCGCACCGTGGGTGGCATTGTCGCCGGCACCCTCTTCGTATTGCCGTCATTATTCGTACTTATCGCGCTATCGTGGGCCTATATTGCTTATGGTGATCTTCCGGTCATTGCCGGATTGTTTTATGGCATCAAGCCCGCCGTTACTGCTATTGTTTTTCAGGCGGCGCATCGCATCGGTTCGCGCGCCCTCAAAAACAACCTCTTGTGGGGCATCGCCATCGCTGCATTCGTCGCGATCTTTGCAGCCAACGTGCCGTTTCCTGCCATTGTGGCCGCGGCCGCTTTAATCGGCTACATCGGTGGCAAGCGTTCCCCGCAATCCTTTAAAGTCGGTGGTAGTCATGGGAGCACCGCACACTCTTTTGGCCAAGCGCTTATTGATGACCATACGCCGACGCCAGCGCACGCAAGCTTTAGCTGGTCGCGTCTGTCAAAGGTCATTGTGGTTGGCGCGCTGCTTTGGGCCGCACCCTTCACATTACTGATCGTCTACTTTGGGCTTGATGGTGTCTTTACCCAGATGGGGTTCTTCTTCACAAAGGCGGCTCTCCTCACTTTTGGTGGTGCCTATGCCGTACTGCCCTATGTATTCCAAGGTGCCGTCGAACACTACGGCTGGCTATCGGCCACACAAATGATCGACGGCCTAGCGCTGGGTGAAACCACACCCGGGCCTCTAATCATGGTCGTGTCCTTTGTCGGATTCATTGGTGGCTACCTCAAAGAAGTCTTCGGACCCGAGGCACTCTTTTTATCCGGTGCCGTTGCCGCAACCATTGTGACGTGGTTCACTTTTCTGCCATCCTTTGTCTTCATTCTGCTGGGCGGCCCACTCGTGGAACGCACGCATGGCAACCTGAAATTCACTGCGCCACTCACTGCCCTCACGGCAGCAGTGGTCGGCGTCATTCTTGATCTCGCGCTGTTCTTCGGCTATCACGTACTGTGGCCCACCGGTTTTCAGGGACGCTTTGATGCGCTATCGGCTGTTATAGCTATCGCCGCATTCATCGCACTATTCCGCTTCAAAGCCAACGTCATTCAGGTGATTAGCGCTTGTGCCGTGATCGGACTCTTGGTGAAACTGCTAACGCTATAGCAACTCAATCCCGAACCGTTTAACGATCAGTGCAAATACAACAAAGCACACAATCGTAATACCGATACAGGTAGCAATCGTCGGCCAGAACCCGATACTTTCATGTAAAAACGGAAATGCCAGAAACATCGGCAGTGTGGGCACCACGTACCAGAAGGTGTACCAGGCATGATTCGAGATTTTTTCGATGGGTTGTTTTTCTACATACAACCAGATGAGCGCCAGAAAAGTCACCATCGGTAATGCAGCAATTAGCCCACCCAGTTTGTCACTGCGTTTGGCAACTTCCGAAATAAAAACCACCACTGCGGCAGTAATCAGGTATTTAGTAACGATCCAGGCCACCTCAACCTCTACCAGCAGTGCTTTTTATCACGAGCATTTGGTTGCCTCCCCGTTGAAACTCGTAAGGCACATATTTTATTTCTGCAAAAAACCCTTGCTCTTTAAGGTTCATGATGATCGTATTGACGTATTGCGATAGTTGTCCGTCCAGTTTTAGGATCGGGAACACGCGAACCTCATTTACAACCCGAAGCATTTCTTGCAGGGACTGGGAATGAAACTCCATCGTCAAGTGATCGCTGTATAAGAAGAGAAAGTGTGAGGACAAAGCAAGATCAAAACTTTTGTTTGCGAAGGGAAGCGTAGGTAGTTCACCTGCGATATATCTCCCCTCAATCTTTCCAACTTCATAGTCTGCAAAAAAGCAGTCCATCGCGGACATTCGTATCCGGCCAAGGTCGTGAACAGATGGAATGACATCCCAAAGATAACTCTCTTGATTTAACCTAATTTGATCCATCACCGCTTCATAGGTCTCTTTGACGCGATCTTGGATCTGTATCGAAGTGAAAACATATATCGGATCAAACGAAACTACTTCGCCACCAGCCTTGCTGAGCATTGCATTGAATGCAGCGGGGCCATCACCACAACCTAAAATACTTCGCTGTAGGTCGGTCTCTGAAAGATCAAACATTCGTACATATTCATCGAATGAACGACCCCACGGAACCACTTTATCAAGAGTAAATCCCATGCAAAGCTCCTATTTGCCGATACAGAACTTTGAGAAGATCGCCCCGAGCAAATCATCCGGCGTGTATTCCCCAGTAATGCTTTGCAAAGCTTTATGCGCGAGGCGCAACTCTTCGGCAAAAATTTCGAGCGCCGGTAAGGCTGCGGCAGCCGTTGCCAGATGTTCGGCAGCATCGCTGAGTGCGCGCAGATGACGCTCGCGGGCGATGAACAAACTTTCTCCCGGTTGCCAGCCGGCAATCTGCAGCAAGCGAGAGCGTAGCTGATCAACGCCTGTGCCTTTTTTGGCAGAGATGGCCACCACGTCGGCACCCGTGACAACACCTGCTGCCAGATCAATTTTGTTTTGCACCATCACACGCGTCGTGCCTTCAGGCAGTCGCGCGATGATGGCTTCTTCGGCCGCCGTTAACCCGTGCTGGGCATCAGTCAGCAGTACCGCCACATCGGCTTTTTCAATTTCTTTCCAGGTACGTTCGATCCCGAGCCGTTCCACTTCATCATTCGTGTCGTGCAAACCCGCCGTATCAATCACGTGCAAGGGTACGCCTTCGATTTGCAGATGAGCGCGTACCACATCGCGCGTGGTACCGGCTACCGACGTGACGATAGCAAGGTCTTCACCGGCCAGCGCATTAAGCAACGACGACTTACCCACATTCGGCTGACCAATCAGCACCACGGTTAACCCGTCTTGCAAGAGCTTGCCTTGCTTGGCGCTTGCTTGCACAAGGCCCAAGGCATCGCGAATATTTTGTAAGCGCGCTTCGGCCTGAATGCTTTTAAGAAAGTCGACTTCTTCTTCCGGGAAATCAAGCGTGGCTTCGGTCAAGGCCCGCAGCTCGATCAGCGGATCCATCAGCGCCTCAATGGCACGCGAGAAATCACCTTGCAATGAGCGCACAGCCGAACGCGCAGCCGTTGCTGTCGATGCATTGATTAGATCGGCCACTGCTTCGGCCTGTGCCAGATCCAGCTTTCCGTTCAGAAATGAACGACGCGTAAATTCGCCTGGCTCAGCAAGGCGTGCGCCCAGATCGAGGCAGCGCGACAACAGGAGTTGCATCACCACCGGGCCGCCATGGCCTTGCAACTCAATGACGTCTTCCCCCGTAAACGAGTGCGGGCCGGCAAAATAAATCAGCAGGCCTTCATCCAGCACCTGGCCGGCGTCATCTAAAAATTGGGTGAGGGTAGCGACCCGCGGCTGTGCAAAACTGTCTGACTGGGGCTTGCCCGTCAGCGGTTGTATCCACGACGCCAAGCCGGCGCCCGACAACCGCACTATGCCCACACCACCACGACCCGGCGCCGTGGCGATGGCCGCGATGGGTGGATTCAGCATTTTAACGGTGACCGTGCTTCGCGGCTTCGATCTTGCGGTTAATAGCCCACTGCTGCGCAATCGACAGCACGTTATTCACCGTCCAGTACAAGACCAGACCCGCCGGAAAGAAGAAGAACATCACACCAAAACCCAACGGCATAATCCACATAATCTTGGCTTGCACAGGGTCCGGCGGCGTTGGATTCAGCTTCACCTGGAACAGCATCGTGGCCATCATGATGGCTGGCAGGATATAGAACGGATCCGGCTGGGTCAGATCATGAATCCAGCCAACCCACGGTGCGTTACGCATTTCAACGGCACCGAGCAGTACCCAGTACAACGCAATGAACACCGGAATCTGGACCAGGATCGGCAGACAGCCGCCCAGGGGATTGATCTTTTCCTTGCGGTACAGATCCATCATTTCCTGGTTCAGTTTCTGCTTGTCATCGCCGTAACGTTCTTTCAACGCCATCATGCGTGGCGTTACGGTACGCATACGCGCCATCGACTTATAGCTAGCAGCCGACAACGGGAAGAAGATCAGCTTGAGCATGATGGTCATCAGCACAATCGCCCAACCCCAGTTTCCCGTTAGCACTTCCAGCCATTCCAGCACCCAGAAAATAGGTGCGGCCAATACGGTTAGCCAACCATAGTCAACGACCAGATCAAAACCAGGCGCCACTTTTTCAAGGGTGCTGTGTTCCTGGGGGCCTGCGTACAGCGGCACGCTCAATGTGCTGACGCCGTTTTCTGCCGTTGGCATTGGTACGATCACGCCGGCAGCAAATACGCCTGGCTCGACCTGACGGGTATAAAACTCGCGTGGGGTGCCCGCAGCAGGAATAAAGGCCGTTACAAAATAGTGCTGGATCATGGCAACCCAGCCGTCGTTAGCGGTCTTTTCAAATTTAGCGCTGCCGTCGGCAATATCGGCAAACTTGATCTTGTTGAACTTCTGGGCATCGGTATAAAAAGCCGGGCCCGTGAACACGCTCACCATATTCGGGTCACCTGCCGGCGCTTTGTCATCACGTACCAACTGGAAGTAAGCATCTGCCTTATCGGCAGCAACACCCTTCAGTTTGTAGGTGACATCGATACCATAATCGCCACGCTTGAAAGTTAGCGTCTTGGTAACCTTGCCCCCATTGGCGGCATCGGCTTCAAACACCACGTCCAGACTGTTCTGACCCGCCTTTAGTTCATTGCCGGTCGACACCTGACGCCACAGCGTTTTGTGGTTCGGCATACCGTCACCAATCAAACCGGATTGCGCAGCATAGTGGTGCGTCTTGCCAAACAGCTCAACAAAGCCGGACTTATCGTCACCCTTGTGTTGAATCAGTTCAAGATTAGTCACGCTGGCACCGGCCAGGCTAATCGTGGCAACGTATTCATCCGTCTTAACGGTGATCGTTGGCGCATTCACTGCGGCAGCCGGTTGTGCAACAGTCTTATCGCCATTGCCATTAGTACGTGAAGGAACGGCACCGCTATCTTTAGCGCGCAGATCTACGGATCCCTTTGGCGAATCCGCCGATTGTGCAGCGGCTGGCGGCATGTTGGCTGCCTTCTGCTCGGCTTTATGCTGACCCCAGCCTTCCCAGAGCAGGAATGCGGAGATGGTGAAAATCAGGGTAAGAAATAAACGACGGTAATCCATGGTTCAGCCGATATAAGGTTCAAGAATTCGGGCATTGCTCGGGTTTATCCGCAGGCAACGCTACAAAGCATGCAAGGGTACCAGATTCAGGGCACTGGGTCGTGCCCACCTGGGTGGAAAGGGTGACATCGCAGCACTCTTTTTATCGCCAACCAGGTACCGCGTAGCGGGCCATATCGGGTTAAAGCTTCTGCCGCATACGCCGAGCAACTGGGATGAAAACGGCAACGCTGCCCTAGAAAGGGGCTCAGGGCATAGCGATATACCTGAATCAGCCCTAAAAGAAGCTGCTGTATCAATTTGCCCGGCAGAGCGATGAGTTGTGCCAAAAGCCCGTGATTCATGTCGGTCGATCCTGCTTTTCTTTACGGATATGACCTGCCACGCGGTTCAGAATTTGCTGAATATCCGTGCGCAATCCAGTAACGATCTGCTGTCGAGTCGGCGCAACCTCGCCTTTTTTCACACGGAAAGGCGATTCATGCAACCGGATAATCCAGTCGCCCGCCGGAAAAGCTGTAGGCGTGGTGCGGAAATGCTCGCGCAACACACGCCGGATCAGATTTCGGCGCGCCGAGGCCGCAACCAAGCGTTTGGCTACGATCAGACCCAACCGGCTGGTCGACTGACTTTGTTCAATGAGTTCGATCTGCTCGTTTTCAGAGCACGCTCGAGATTGGCTGGGCTGATAACGATGTACGGTCAGCCATTGCCCTCGGCAAGCTTTGCGGGCATCAAATACCGCCTGAAATTCCGACGGCTTAAGCAACCTTGATGCCCTACTAAAGCAATAACGGGGTTGAGTTTTAGTAAAACTCACCGTAATTCCGAACCGGATTAAATAAGGAAACGTCTAATCCGATAACGCCCGGAAACCCGGACGCGTCGCACTTAGACAGACAGGCGCTTACGGCCCTTGGCACGGCGAGCAGCAATCACAGCACGACCACCACGGGTACGCGAACGAACGAGGAAACCGTGAGTGCGCTTACGGCGAACAACGGATGGTTGATAAGTACGTTTCATGACGGGGGCTCCCCAGAATCCAGTAAATTGCCAAAGAATCGCAGCGGTGCCGCGAAAAACCCGTGATTAAACAGGAATTTCCCTGTGTCTGTCAAGCTATATCCTCAGCCACTGCTGCGCTTAATCCATGAATAGCGGATAAGAACGCCGGACAAAGCGTCTGGCTTAAGGTATCCTAAAAGGTTGCGTAATCTGCGGGTCTTGCCGCTAAAACTTGTCGCTTTCAGCGACTACCGGGTCTTATCGTCACATGAATCCATTCTGGAACTACTGTCTTGAAAAGCTGGGGGAAAAACTTCCCACCCAGCAGTTCAGCACATGGATTCGCCCGTTGCAGCTGGCCGCAGACCGGAACAGCGAAACCAATGAACTCACGGTTTCTGCACCCAATCGCTTTATTCTCAAGTGGGTGCGTGATAACTACCTGGGCACATTCCAGGAGCTCGCCGATACTTTTTATGGTCAGCCCGTCACGGTTAATTTCACGATTGGCGCGGCGCAAGCCGCGGCCGATAGCGCGCCAACACGTTCTGCGGCACCCTTAAATAAGCCAGCCGCTGAACACGCATCCGCTGCTATTAATAACCATGTGTCCAATACACCACCCCCGCCTGTAGCAACACCCCAGGCCAAAGCCTCTGGTCAGGGCACGCGGTTAATGACGCATTTCACCTTCAATGAGCTGGTCGTTGGTAAAGCCAATGAATTGGCTCGGGCCGCCTGTATGAAAGTCGCTGAAGCGCCTGGCGGTGCCTATAACCCACTGTTTATATACGGTGGCGCTGGGCTGGGTAAAACCCACTTGATTCACGCCATCGGTAATGCCGTTCTGGCAGCAGACCCCACTAAAGTGGTGCGCTACGTCCACGCCGAAGATTATTACTCTGATGTGGTTCGTGCCTATCAGCAAAAAGCCTTTGATAGCTTCAAACGAACCTATCGGTCTATTGATCTGTTGCTTTTAGATGACGTGCAATTCCTCAAGGGCAAAGATCGCTCTCAGGAAGAATTCTTTTATCTATTCAATGCCTTAGTAGAAGCACGCAAGCAGATTGTTATTACGTGTGATACCTATCCGAAAGCCATCGAAGGCCTCGAAGACCGGTTAATTACTCGCCTGGATTGGGGTTTAACGGTACAAATTGAACCCCCAGAAACAGAAATGCGGGTTGCTATTCTTAAAAAGAAGGCCGAAACCGAAGGCAAAGTACTCGCCGATGAAGTAGCTTTCTTTATTGCGAAGCATTTACGCTCCAATGTACGAGAGTTAGAAGGTGCTTTGACGCGAGTTTTGGCCTTTGCACAGTTTCATGGACGTGAAATTACGTTAGAAACTGCAAAAGAAGCCCTAAAAGACATCGTTGGTGCCTACAATCGGCAAATTACGGTAGAAAACATCCAGAAAATGGTCGCTGACTACTATAAATTAAAGGTTGGCGACCTTTATTCCAAGAAACGTAGTCGGATGATCGCGCGTCCACGTCAGGTTGCTATGTGGTTGTGTAAAGAAGTCACACCCCATAGTTATCAGATGATCGGCGAATCATTCGGTGGCCGAGACCATACGACAGTGCTTCATGCGGTACGAACCATTGAAGATATGCGTTCGAAGGATCAGCAAATCAATCACGATCTCCACGTGCTCCTACAGGTGCTCAAAGGATGATGTATAACTCATGTACAGTTCGTGGACGTTTTGTGGGTAACCTCGGGTTTTATCCAAAGGTCGTTTTTAGTCCCCATTTCGTCAACCAGCGCTCCCCTGGGTTTTCCTTAGGGTTGTACAGTCAGCAATCCCATGAATTTTCGTGAGAAAATCACCTTATCCACAGAATTGACCTGAGCTTATTCGTATTAGGAATTCTATATATGTTGTTATTAAAGACCTCTAGAGAAACACTTCTGGCCCCTTTGCAAACCGTATCAGGGATTGTAGAGAAGCGGCACACGCTACCTATTCTTTCGAATGTACTGATCGAAAAGAAAGCGTCGATGCTGACGTTGGTTGCGACAGATATTGAAATCCAGATCACTACCGGTATTAGCCTCGAAGGGGGTGCTGAAGGTTCGGTCACGGTTGCTGCACGCAAACTGCAGGACATTCTGCGTTCATTGCCTGAAGAATCTACCGTTAGCCTAGACTTGGACGAAAAGCGTCTGGTGGTTAAAGCCGGTAAGAGCCGCTTCTCGTTGCAAACATTGCCTGCAGAAGATTTCCCGCAGATGAACATGAATGCCGCTAACCCGGTGTCATTCACCGTAACGCAAAAATCATTCAAGCATCTGCTGGGTCAAACGCAATACGCGATGGCGGCACAAGATGTGCGTTACTACCTCAACGGTATGTTGTTGCAGGTAGAAGGCAATGCATTACGTTCAGTCGCAACCGATGGTCACCGCTTGGCATTTGCGCAAACTGACATTCAGGAAAATCTGGAAAAGCAGGAAATTATTCTGCCGCGTAAGTCAGTACTTGAGCTAGCGCGTTTGTTGGCAGATTCAGAAGACCTACTCAACATCACCCTGGCGCATAATCAAGCACGTTTCTCTTTTGGTGATGTGGTCTTTGTTACCAAACTCATTGATGGTAAGTTCCCGGATTACACGCGGGTTATTCCACCGGCTTTCTCGAATGAACTGCCGTTGAACCGCATTGGCTTTAGCCAGGCACTGCAACGTGCCCGTATTCTTTCAAATGAAAAATTCTCGGGTGTTCGTCTGATTCTCGAAGATGGCGTTCTGAAAATCAGTGCTGCCAATGCCGAACAAGAAGAAGCACAAGAAGAAATCGAAGTTGATTACAACGGTGAACGTTTAGATATCGGTTTCAATGTGAACTACCTGCTGGATGTACTGGGTCATGTCACCGATGAACAAATTGTCTGGCGTTTCAATGATTCCAATTCAAGTGCGCTCTTTGGTCCGGCAGATAACAGTATATTCAAGTACGTTGTTATGCCGATGCGTATCTAAGTCAGCACTGACAACGAAATACTCTGTTTGAATTACCTAAGTTGAAAACGATGGCCGAAAAGAAACCTACCGCAGCACCTGATTACGACGAATCCTCGATTCAGCAACTGGAAGGTCTGGAAGCAGTTCGTAAGCGTCCGGGCATGTACATCGGTGATACCTCCGATGGCAGTGGTTTGCATCACATGGTGTTTGAAGTTGTGGATAACGGTATTGATGAAGCCTTGGCGGGTCATTGCGATGAGATCGTTGTGACCATCCACGCAGATAATTCAATTTCGGTTAAAGATAACGGTCGCGGTATTCCAACTGGTATTAAATTTGACGACAAGCACGAACCCAAGCGCTCGGCCGCTGAAATCGTTATGTGCGTGCTGCACGCCGGTGGTAAGTTCAATCAGAACAGCTACAAGGTGTCCGGCGGTTTGCACGGTGTAGGTGTTTCCTGCGTAAACGCGCTGTCGCAGTGGCTCAAGCTGGTCATTCGTCGTGATGGCAAAAAGTTTTTCATGGAGTTTAACCAGGGAAAACCGATCAATCGTGTCCTGGAAATTCAGAATGGTGTTGAAGTTTCGCCGCTACAGGTTATTGGCGAAACCGAGAACCGCGGTACGGAAGTACACTTCCTCGCCGATCCCGAAATTTTTGGTACCGTAGAATTCCATTACGAAATTCTGGCCAAGCGTTTACGCGAGCTATCGTTTCTGAATAACGGCGTGAGTGTTCGCCTGGTTGATCAACGCACCGGCAAAGAAGAAGACTTTGCTTTTTCGGGTGGGGTCAAAGGCTTCGTTGATTACATCAATAAAAACAAAACGATTTTGCATCCGAATGTTTTTTATTCAACGGGTGAAACGCAAGCCGGTGAAGCAACAATTTCAGTTGAAGTCGCTATGCAGTGGAACGATTCCTACTCGGAAAACGTTCTTTGTTTCACGAACAACATTCCGCAATCGGATGGTGGCACTCACCTGACCGGCCTACGGGCTGCGATGACCCGTGTCATCAACAAATACATCGAAGAAAACGATATCGCCAAAAAAGCCAAGGTCGATATCACCGGTGACGATATGCGCGAAGGTCTCACCTGCGTGCTCTCAGTGAAAATGCCTGATCCGAAGTTTGCTTCGCAAACCAAGATGAAGCTGGTGTCATCTGAAGCCCGTCCGGCCGTTGAAGAAGTGGTTGCCCAGAAGCTTTCAGAATTCTTGCTCGAGCGTCCGGCCGATGCCAAGGTTATTACCGGCAAGATCGTTGAAGCAGCCCGTGCCCGTGACGCTGCGCGTAAAGCCCGCGAAATGACACGTCGTAAGAGTGTGCTTGATGGTGTGGGTCTGCCCGGCAAACTTGCCGACTGTCAGGAAAAAGATCCGAGTAAGTGCGAACTGTACCTGGTGGAGGGTGACTCCGCCGGCGGTTCGGCTAAGCAAGGTCGTGATCGTAAGTTCCAGGCCATCTTGCCGCTCAAGGGTAAGATCCTCAACGTTGAAAAGGCGCGTTTCGACAAGCTCATCGGCTCGCAGGAAATTGCCACACTGATTACTGCCCTCGGCACCGGTATTGGCAAAGACGAATACAAGCCAGAGAAACTCCGTTATCACCGCATCATCATCATGACCGATGCCGACGTCGATGGTGCACACATCCGTACACTGCTGCTCACCTTCTTCTATCGTCAGATGCCGGAGCTGGTGGAGCGTGGTCACATCTACATTGCCCAGCCACCGTTGTACAAGGTCAAGCACGGCAAGACCGAGCGTTATCTGAAGGATGACCACGAATACAATCAGTTCCTCCTGCAAATGGCGTTGAACGAAGCCAAACTGCAACCGGCCAAGGGCAAAGCCATCGAAGGCGACGCCCTGGGTGATCTGGCTCGTAGTTTCATTCTGTCGGAAGCCATCATTGATCGTTTGTCGTACCTGATTCACCCGGAAGTGTTGCATACCCTGGTTAACGACAACCTGAGCATTGACCTTAGCGATGAAAAAGTCGCTCAGAGCGCCGCAAAAGAACTGACTAAGGCCCTGGGTTCAGGCCCGGTCCGTGCGTCGCATGAGAAGCCTCTGGAGATCGTTCCTGCCTATGATGCCAACCGTGAGAGCTGGGTGCTTCGCCTCGAACGCTGGCACCACGGTAACCTCAAGCTTGGTTTGATCGATAACGAGTTCCTCAACTCGGGCGATTACACCCAGCTGCGCAAAACCGCCGAATTGCTGGCAGATCTCACCAATGGCGGCGCGGTGGTGTCTCGTGGCGAGAAGCAACAGGCCGTTACCCGCTTCAGCGAAGCCATGACCTGGTTGTTTGGCGAAGTCGAACGCGGTATTGGCAAACAGCGCTATAAAGGTCTGGGCGAGATGAATCCTGGGCAGCTGTGGGAAACAACGATGGATCCAACCGTCCGTCGTCTGCTCAAGGTCCAGATCGAAGACGCCATCGGCGCCGACCAGATCTTCTCCACTCTGATGGGTGAGCTGGTTGAGCCACGTCGTGCCTTCATCGAAACCAACGCACTTACGGCGCGCAACATCGACGCCTAAGTGGTCGCTTTGCAAAACACGGCTCGCTGATCGCGGGCCGTTTTTGTTTGGGGCGAAGAGACTACAAATATAGGATTTTAGCAGCACGTTAACAACGTTTTCGCAGAATATAAAGACAATTACAGATGAGCAAAGCCGCTAAACCACTGAGCATTGAACGAATTTTGCAGAACCAGGGTTTTGGTGCCCGCAAACTGTGCCGTATTCTCGTGCGCAACGGCTCGGTTGTGGTTAATGGCAGTGTTTGTGAAGATCCTGACGAAGTTTTTGCGACCGAAGGGCTTACCCTGGAAGTTGAGGGTGTAGAGGGCGTATGGCCATTTTGTGACAAAGCCTACGTTCTTCTTAATAAGCCAGAGGGCTACGAATGCTCTCGGGCCCCCAAGCACCACCCGAGTGTTTTGGCCTTGTTACCCGATCCGCTGCGCGCCCGGGATGTGCAACCCGTGGGTCGGCTGGATGTAGAAACTACCGGCTTATTGTTGCTTACAGATGATGGCCAGTGTATCCATGTGCTGACATCGCCAAAGCATGCCGTGCCTAAAGTTTATCGGGCGACGTTGGCCGAAGCGGCCGACCAATCCTTGTGCGACAAATTGCTGGCAGGGGTTTTGCTCAAAGATGAAGAAGAAACTATTGCGGCAGATGCCTGTCGCCTGCTCGATCCACGAGTTCTGGAAATGACCATTACCCAGGGCAAATACCATCAGGTCCGTCGTATGATTGCAGCTGCGGGCAACCATGTGAATGCACTGCAAAGAACGGCTGTCGGTGAGCTGGATTTGCCGGAAGACTTGGCCCCGGGCGAATGGCAATGGCTGGATCCTGAGCGTATGCTCAAGGCAGGTTGGGCGCCTAGATAACGACTTAAGGCATGTTCCACGTGAAACATCTCTCGGCACGGAACGGCTGCTCAGCGATTTTTGGTGAACATGTTTCACGTGGAACATGTGTTGTAGATTGTCACGCGGAGTAAAAAGATATGGCGTCAATGACTCTTACTGAAATGCGCTACATCACAGCGCTGGATAAAACCCGTCATTTCGGTAAAGCTGCCGATCTCTGTCATGTGAGTCAGCCGACGTTATCGGTGGCGATAAAAAAGGTGGAGCAGCAGATCGGGGCGGCCTTGTTTGAACGTGGCGCCGCCGAAATCAAAACAACGCCGCTCGGCGAGCAGATCGTTGCCCAGGTCAAACGGGTGCTGGACGAGGCATTGCGACTCGATGAGATTGCAACGCAGAGTCGCGATCCGCTGAAAGGGCCGCTACGGGTAGGGGTGATTTATACCATTGCACCGTATCTGCTGCCGTCGCTGATTCCGGTGCTGCACAAGCTTGCCCCGGATATGCCGCTGTTTTTGCGAGAAGACTTTACCGCCAACCTGATCCCAATGCTGAAGGAAGGGGAATTGGACGTCCTGATCTTGGCCTTGCCGGTAGACATGTCCGGCGTGGTTACTCAGCGTGTTTATGAAGAACCCTTCCGTGTTGTTGTGCCTGCGGGCCACGAGTGGGCGGGCCGTCAGGCTATAAGCAATGATGAATTAAACGGTCAGAACCTGTTGCTGTTGGGAAGCGGTAACTGCTTTCGGGATCAGGTGCTGGAAGCCTGTCCCCGGCTACAACGCGCAGAGGGCTTGGTTGGTTCCATGGAAGGCAGCTCTTTAGAAACCATTCGTCACATGGTGGCCAGCGGGGCGGGGATCGCAGTCATGCCAAGTTCCGCCGCCGATCCGTTGGTGGATCGGGAGCCCATGGTGAAGGTATTGCCCTTTGCTGAGGCAGCAAATAATGCGGGCGCTAGTAGCCCGTCGGCGTCTGCAGGTCGAACCGTGGGGCTGGCCTGGCGGGCAACATTTCCCCGACCAAAGGCCATCGATGCGGTTCGACAAGCCATCTTGGCTTGTCAGTTACCCGGTGTCAGTAAGGCGCTTTGAGTCACAACCTCAGATGTTTCACGTGAAACATGCCTGAGGAAAATACAGTTTAGGCCAGGCAGTCGTTCAGAATCTGGATCAAGGCAGTTCGATCCGGCGTCGGGCGAGCCGGTGAAATAGGGCGCTTGGCCGGTGCCCAGATCGGATCCGGAAAATGGCTATCGTCTGCCCAGCGCGGAATAATATGCCAGTGCACGTGAGGTACCACATTGCCTAAGCTGGCCAGATTAATCTTGGTCGGTTGCATCAACGTACGCAATGCAGACTCCACAACGCAAACAGCCTTCATCAAGGCGGAGCGTTCTGCAATCGGCAGATCAGTGATTTCTGCGGCGTGATGGTTCAGAATGACCCGACAAAACCCCGGCCACGCCGGATCGTTCACGGCGATAATTCGGTAGAGATCATTTTTGAACAGAATATCTTCACCGGCAGTCTGGCAAAGTGGGCAGGTATTTTGAGTCACGGGTTTTTCCATGTGTATTTTGTTATAAATCAATGGGTTGCGGCAACTGGACACCCCTAAAGTCAAAATGAGGCGTTTTTTTGAGCACCCCTAGGCCTAGGTATACCCGATGCTTATTTTTCAGCAAGGTCTTCCGGGCTGAAATTGACGATTTCATCTAGCTTTAGCACCCAGCCAGCTTCGCCCGGAGTCAATACGTAATACAACTGTCGTAATCCACCGGACGGATTACTGTTGGTGTCCCCCGGGCGATAAATCGGGAAGCGTCGTGCGAGTCGGGTTTCAACGACCGAGAATTCATCGTGGCCCATATAACCCGCGCTGGCTTCTTTGTCGTCCATGATATCCGGCATAAAAATCACCGAGAGTGATTTCTTATGATTTGCCGCATAGCCGATAAAGTCGCCGTAACTGCCCGAACCCGCCGATGTCGTATACACCAGAATTTCTGGGGAGCCATCGGCGTTCATGTCAGCCACTTCAGCTTCAACCACCCTGCCATTAATTTCCCGGGTGATTAGTTTGTTGTCCAGCTTTAGGCCCTTGGGCTTAATCGTCAGCGTATTGATTGAGCCTTTGTTCGTGGCGTGTACTTTAAAACCAATGCCTTGTAATTCCAGACTTTGGTCAAAGTCGGCCGCATAACTAAGACTACAGGCAGCAGTTAGGCAGATGGCGATAAGAATAGAGTTTGTTTTACGCATGAGTGTCGTCTTTGCTGAGTGTTAACGCTTGCCGCCACTAAATGAACGGGTTTCTCCGATGCTGAAAAGCATAAACTCATCCGGCGAAATGTTGGCGGCCCTTCTTGCCAGATCCAGGGCTACCGGGGGCTGGTCGAGAGATTCATCGCTTAACCCGTCAAATGTACCCCAATGGATGCCGATGGCGCGTTTGGCTTTAACCGTTTTGAAGGTTTCAATCGCTTCGTGGGGGTCTATGTGTGCGCGCTTCATAAACCATCGTGGATCGTAAACGCCAATAGGTATGGCTGCGAGATCAAAGCCACCATGTGTGTTGGCGATGTCTTCAATATCAGGTGAGTAGGCTAAGTCACCGGCAAACCAGAATCGAAAATTGGGCTGCTCGACGAGCCAGCTGCCCCACAGGGTTTTGTTGCGATCAAAGGGTGAGCGAGCAGACCAGTGTTGGACAGCGAGAAACTTGAGAGTAAAGGGCGTGCTTTTGCTAACAACCTGTTGGACTTCGTCCCAATCCATGGCGATCACGTTTGGATCGCGCCCGCCAATGCGAGTGCCCGGTACATTTTCGGCAAACCACAGGTCAACACCTAGGGGGACATAAAACACGGGTGAGCCGCCCGCTTGTTGGGCCAGTCGACGAACAGTATCGAGATCTAGGTGGTCGTAGTGGTTATGAGAAATGAAGACAGCATCGATATGTGGCAGATGAGCAAACGGAATGCCGGGGTCTTGCGCGCGTTTAGGGCCAAGCGGCGGAACAGGGGATGCGTACTCCGCATAGACGGGGTCAAATAGAAAGTTGTTGCCACCGCTTTGGTAGAGCAGGCTGGAATGCCCGATCCAGGTGACCTGTGCATCCCCTTGCGGGTTGTTCAGCCGGCTAGAGTTAACCGCCATTTGCGGTGTCGCTTTGTTGGGTGGCTTGGGTAGCCCTTGTGTTATTCGATCCCATTGCCAGTGCAGGAAGTTTTGGCTCCTGGATAGGTCTGCATAGCGATTCAGGAATCGGCCATCACTATCTTGGGTGGATGCCGCAAAGCTTGTCGGTGCCAGAAGAAGGCCCACAAGAGAGAGAGTCGTGCAACGATAATGCTGGTTCATACGCATGAGTTGTGGACGCGTGTTTTGCTGGATAAAATCGTAGCGCGAATTGCACTACAGCACACTACTTAATGAGAGATCAGCCTTGAAACACAATGACACCAGCACACCGTTAGTTCAAGTTGCAGAAGCCCTCGAGCGTAAAACGATTGCGCTAATTCAGCAAAAGAACTGGTTAGCGCTAGATGAGATGCTAGCACCAGAGTGCCAGTTTGTTACGGTAAACAGTGTTTGCGGTAAGCTAGAAGCGATGCGGCTGATGCAAGATATGCACCTGACGGCGGTAACGCTCAAGGGTTTTGATGTCAAGGCCGTGGGAGATAATCTTGTCGTGACGTTTCAGATGGCCTGTACAGAGCACATTGCGGGCGAACCCCAGTCTAATGATTTCTCGCCACGTCTGAGTGTATGGAAGCAGCGAGGCGATGGCTATGTGTGTATTGCGTATGCAGACATGAACCGGCCCTGACGCGTTGTTAATTAGCTCAGGCAGTAATTCTTATCGGGCTTCTTGAATTCGGGCAGCGGGTGGCTGTCGTTCATTTCTAACTGGTTAATCTCGATGGTGGTACAGATCGCATCGAGCGCCAGATCATTGGGGGCGGTGCCAAACGGTTCCTCAATCTCTTCGGCAACGTATTCCAGCGACAGAAATGTGTAAGAGATAAATACCGAAATCAGCGGTGTTAGGTAGCGCAGATCATCGACAAAAGCGAAAGGCAAGATGGTGCAGAAAAAGTACACGGTTCTGCGCAGAATAAGGCCGTAGGCGTAAGGGATAGGTGTGTTCGAAATACGTTCGCAGGCGCCCTGGATGTGCGCCATTTCGCCAAGATTCCTGTCGATGTCTGCGAAGATGATGTCGCTAATCTGGCCACTACGATATTTCTCGCCTAACCAGTTGCCCAGCAACAACAGAATGCGGTTGGCGCGTAGCGGGCTGTTGAGCACTTCCGTGAGATACGGCTCGGGCAACAGGCGCTCAAGATCGTTGTGCGCATCGGTGCCACGCAGTTGATGTTTAAGGCTCCAGCTAAAAGCGGTGAGCAATTGCGATACAAGGCGGGCGTCGTCTTTGCTCGGTAGAACGCCTTTAACCTGCCGCGTAATCGAACGGGTGGTGATGAGCAGCATGCCCCACAGGCAGCGGGCCTCGTTAAAACGGGCATAGCTGGTATTGGTTCTGAAACCCAGGAAGATGGCGATGGCAATGCCGACCAAACTGAAGGGCGCCGTGGTGAGATGCAGCCCCAGGCTATCGTAGTACGGCAACAGAATCACGGCACTGACTGAAAGCACCAGGTTCAGCACGAGTCTGAACATAATGTTGGGGAGCACAGATCCCCGCCAGCTAAATAGAGAAAAGAACCAATGCTGATGGGGGCGAACGATCAAGATTGGCTCCTTACTGTTTTATAGCAACACACGCTCGATGCTGCCGCTATTGGCTGTCTTCACGTAATCTGCCATCCAGTTCTCACCCAGAATGCTCTTGGCGAGTTCGATGACGATGTAGTCGGCATCTGTGTCGGCATCATCACGGAAACGTGACAGACCTTGCAGGCATGATGGGCAGGAAGTCAGAATTTTGACCTGACCATCAAAGCCATCTGCACGTAGCGCATTGGCACCCTGCTCCATCTCTTCCTGCTTGCGGAAGCGGACCTGGGTCGAAATGTCTGGACGCGTTACGGCCAGCGTACCCGATTCGCCACAGCAACGATCATTGAGTGGCACGGCTGTACCCATCAACTCGCTCGTCACCTTGAGTGGCGCATAGGTCTTCATCGGGCTATGGCAGGGGTCGTGGTACATGTAGCGCGTACCTTCAACGCCATCCAGCTTCACGCCCTTCTCCATCAGATATTCGTGAATATCGAGCAGGCGGCAGCCCGGGAAAATGCGCTCGAACTGATACTTCTGCAGCTGATCCATACAGGTGCCGCAGGACACGATCACCGTTTTGATATCCAGATAGTTCAGCGTATTCGCTACGCGGTGGAACAGCACGCGATTGTCGGTCGTAATGCGCTGACCCTTGTCTTCATGGCCACCGGCTGTTTGCGGATAGCCGCAGCACAGGTAGCCTGGCGGTAATACTGTCGTTGCCCCTACCTGGTAAAGCATCGCCTGTGTCGCCAAGCCGACTTGCGAGAATAGACGCTCCGAGCCGCAACCCGGGAAGTAGAACACGGCTTCTGATTCTTCGGCACTCAGCTTCGGGTTACGAATGACCGGAATCACCTTATCATCTTCAATATCCAGTAACGCCCGTGCAGAGCGCTTGGGCAGATTGCCCGGCATTGGTTTATTGATGAAGTTAATGATCTGCGTACGCACCGCCGGTTTGTGCACCGTGGCCGGTGGATGCGCCACCTGATCCTGGATCAGGTGCAGCGACTTGCCCAGTTTGTAGAGCTTGTTCTGTGCCGCATAACCAAAGCGGATCATCACCTCGCGGATGCCCTTGATAAAGATCGGATCCTTGATGGTCAGGAAGGTCATGGCCGCCGCCGTGCCCAGATTGAATTTCTTCTTGCCCTGCTTGCGCAGCAGGTTACGCATGGCGATGGTGACATCACCGAAATCAATATCGACCGGGCAAGGCTTCTCGCAACGATGACAGACGGTACAGTGCGCTGCGACATCGTCGAACTCGGCCCAGTGCGCCAGCGAGACACCGCGTCGGGTCTGCTCCTCATAGAGGAAGGCTTCGATCAGCAGCGAGGTGCCCAGAATCTTGTTGCGTGGCGAATACAGCAGATTGGCGCGTGGCACGTGTGTCGAGCACACCGGCTTACATTTGCCGCAACGCAGACAGTCTTTCACCATCGCCGAAATTTCGCCGATACCAGACTGCTCCATCACAATCGATTCGCTACCGATCAGGTTGTAGCTCGGCGTATACGCCATATCCAGATTGCCACCGCGCATCAGCTTGCCGCGGTTGAAGTGGCCTGCCGGATCCACCTTTTCTTTATAGGCCCAGAATGCGGCCATCTCATCATCTTGCAGATAGTCGATCTTGGTAATGCCGATGCCGTGCTCGCCCGAGATCACGCCATCCAGCGAACGGGCCAGCAGCATAATGCGGTCGACTGCCGCGTTGGCGGTCTGCAGCATCTGGTAGTTGTCAGAGTTTACCGGCAGATTGGTGTGCACATTGCCGTCACCGGCGTGCATATGCAGCGCCACGAACACGCGGCCGCGCAGCACTTCCTTGTGAATCGCGTTAATACGATCCAGAATCGGTCGATACACGTTGCCGTCAAAAAAGCTTTCCAGCGCCGGCTTCAGTTCCTGCTTCCACGACACGCGCACGCTGTAATCCTGCAGGCGGTGGAACAGCACCGGGTTAGCGGCTTTGTTTTCCAGTGGACCAGCCACCACGCCGAGCGTGGCGAACGAGGCTTCCGCTTCACCGAGCGGGGTATCCAGATGATCCAGCAGCCACTGCCAGCGGGTTCGTACCTGCGCCACGGCATCCAGCGCCTGTTGGGCGCGATCACCAATGAGCGTGTCTTTGCTCACCTTGGCATCACCGGCGTCTAGCGTCAGGTTGCCGCCCAGATACTCAGTGAGTGCATCGCATAGTGCCAGCTTGTTGGCGATCGAGAGTTCGATGTTGATGCGTTCGATGCCATCGCAGTAATCACCCATGCGCGGCAGCGGAATCACCACATCTTCATTCAGCTTGAAGGCATTGGTGTGCTTGGAAATCGCGGCCGTGCGCGAACGATCCAGCCAGAAGTTCTTGCGTTGTTCCGGGCTCACGGCAATAAAGCCTTCGGCCGCGCGCAGATTACACATGCGCACCACATCGGAGGCGGCCTGCATTACAGCTTGCTCGTCATCGCCGACCAGATCGCCGATCAGCACCATCTTCGGGCGACCATGGCGCTTGGCTTTCGTGGCATAGCCCACGGCTTTCAGGTAGCGCTCGTCCAGATGTTCCAGACCTGCCAGCAGCACGCCTAGATCGCGGCCGCCACCATTTGGCTTAAAGTAATCAGTAATTTCTACAATGGCCGGTACGGCTTCGCGCACTTGACCAAAGAACTCCAGACACACCGTGCGCGTATGCGCCGGCATCTTGTGCAGCACCCAGCGGGCCGCCACGATAATGCCGTCGGTGCCCTCTTTCTGCACGCCCGGCACACCACCGAGGAACTTATCGGTCACGTCCTTGCCCAGACCTACCTTGCGGCAGGCGGCGCCCGGCAGCGAGAGAATCTCTTCGCCCAGATGTTTCTTGCCGCTCGCATCAAAACGCGTCAGGCGGAAGCGCACGGTTTCCTGTTCGTGAATCTTGCCCAGGTTATGGTCGAGGCGTTCCACCTCCAGCCAGTTACCATCCGGTGTGACCATCTTCCACCAGGCCAGATTATCGAGTGCGGTTCCCCATAGCACGGCCTTCTTGCCGCCGGCATTCATGGCGATATTGCCACCAATGCACGAGGCTTCGGCCGAGGTCGGGTCGACAGCAAACACCAGGCCCGAACGCTCTGCCGCTTCCGACACGCGCTTGGTCACCACACCGGCGCCGGTACGCACCGTGCCTACCTTGTGGTCAACGCCCGGCAGCGTGACAAACTCCACCGACGCAATGTCGATGAGTTTTTCGGTATTGATCACCACCGAGTCAGCCGTCAGCGGCACAGCACCACCGGTATAACCGGTACCGCCGCCACGCGGAATAATGGTGAGGCCGAGCTTGATGCAATCGCGCACCAGCGGGCCGATTTCTTCTTCGGTATCCGGGTACAGCACCACAAAGGGGTACTCCACACGCCAGTCGGTGGCATCGGTTACGTGCGATACGCGGGCCAGGCCGTCAAAGGCGATGTTGTCTTTACGTGTGTGCTTGGTGAGTGCGCGCAGCACCTTGCGGCGGCGTGCGGCACTGGTATCCAGATGTTTCGCAAAACGGGTAATGGCTTCGCCGGTGGCCTTGAGCAGTTGCGCCACCTTCTCGTTACCGTCGCGGCGCTTTTCAATTTCGGCCAAGCGGTGACGCAGGGCCGAGATCAGTGCGGTTTGGCGCTGACGATTCTGCAGCAGATCGTCTTCCAGGTACGGGTTACGTTGCACGACCCAGATATCGCCCAGCACTTCGTACAGCATACGGGCTGAGCGGCCGGTCACCCGCTCGCTACGCAGCGCGTCCAGAATCGCCCAGTTTTCCTGGCCGAGCAGACGGATTACGATCTCCCGGTCGGAGTACGAGGTGTAGTTATAAGGAATCTCGCGAAGTCGTGCGTTCATGATTTTGCGCTCAGGCTTTTGGGCATGAATTTAAGGGGGATATTGTAGCGCATCGGTATAATGGAAAGCCGCGCTAGAACTCTTTTCTGGTGCGCTTTTTACAAGATTTCAAACGCCGCTATGACCGCAAAAACAGCAGGGCCTTTTCCATTAACAGATTATCTGCGCCGCATCGAAGCGGCCGAGGTCTACGACGTGGCCATTGAGTCGCCGCTGGATTTTGCGCCCAACCTCTCAGCCCGTATCGGCAACCAGGTGTTCTTCAAGCGGGAAGATCAGCAGCCCGTGTTCTCGTTCAAGCTGCGTGGCGCCTACAACAAAATGGCCAAGCTCTCGCCAGAAGCGCTCAAGCGCGGTGTCGTGGCGGCTTCCGCCGGTAACCACGCCCAGGGTGTGGCGCTGTCAGCGCAAAAACTAGGTTGTCGCGCCGTCATCGTCATGCCCACCACCACGCCGGTTATCAAGGTCGATGCCGTCCGTTCGCGCGGTGGTGAAGTCGTGCTCTTTGGTGAATCCTTCGACGATGCCTACAACGAAGCGTGTCGTCTGGAAAAGGAAGAAGGCCTGACCTTTGTGCATCCCTTTGATGATCCGGATGTGATTGCCGGCCAGGGCACCGTCGGTCTGGAGATCATGCGCCAGCACCCCAAACCCATCGACGCTATTTTCTGTTGTGTGGGTGGTGGCGGCCTCATTGCCGGTGTGGCCGCGGCCGTTAAACAGGTGCGTCCTGAGATCAAGATCATTGGTGTCGAAGCCGTGGATGCCGATGCCATGACCCAATCGCTGGCCGCTGGGCATAGTGTGCGCCTGGATCAGGTGGGTCTGTTTGCGGATGGCGCCGCCGTTAAGCAAGTGGGCGACGAATGTTTCCGCATTGCCGAAACCTATGTCGACGAAATGATCCGTGTTGATAACGATGCCATCTGCGCCGCGATCAAAGATGTTTTTGAAGATACCCGTTCAGTGCTGGAGCCCGCCGGTGCGCTGGCCGTGGCTGGCATGAAGGCCTGGGCGGCGCGAAATAAGGCACAGGGAAAAACGCTGGTGGCCGTGGCCTCCGGCGCGAATATGAATTTCGATCGCCTGCGCTTTGTGGCCGAACGTGCCGAACTGGGCGAACAGCGCGAAGCAATTCTCGCCGTGACTCTGCCTGAAAAGCCGGGTGCGTATCGCAAGTTCCTCGCGCTGTTGGGTAACCGCAGCATTACCGAATTTAACTACCGTTTTAACGATCCGGCGGCCGCCCATGTGTTTGTGGGGATCAAGATCGCTAACCGAGCCGAGCTTGCTGCCCTGGTAGATAAGCTGAAGGCCGAAGGCTATGCCACGCTCGATCTGACCGACGATGAAATGGCCAAGCTCCATGTGCGGTACATGGTGGGCGGCCATACGCCTAAATCAGCGGGGGCGCTCAACGAACTGGTGTACCGTTTCGAATTCCCTGAGCGTCCCGGCGCGCTCATGAAGTTCCTCGAAAACATGAGCGCGGGTTGGAACATCAGCTTGTTCCATTACCGCAATCACGGGGCAGACTTTGGTCGTGTACTGGTGGGCTTTCAGGTACCGCCTAACGACATGCCGGCCTTTGATGCATTCCTGGCTGGTTTGGGCTATCCGTTCCGCGATGAACGTGAGAACCCGGCCTATCGTCTGTTTTTGGCCTAATCCTGGCCTAATTGATAGCGCCCGCAATGTTCGACACCACCATTTACATGCTGGCCGGCTCGCTGGTGCTTATGGGCTGGTCATTGTGTCGCCTGTTGCCTCGTGTGCCGGGTTCTGGTGGTGTGCGCGGGATGCGTTTTTGGCTGGCGCTGTTGCTCGTCGTTGCCTTTGATCGGGCGCTAAATACCGCCTTCTTTACTGTGCAGACCACGCTCTACGATTCATCCGATGCGTTATTGGGCCTCGGCCAGGCTGCGCTGCTCTTCGTGCTCACGGGGATCGCGCTCAAACAAACAAGCGCCGATGCTTAAAGTACCAGACCCTTTTCGGTAATCCAGCCATCCAGCGGCACATCGTGCGCCTGCGGATGTATGTCGTCCAGCAGCTGCCCGGAAAACAACACGCCAATCGTTTTTACGCCGGGCATTAAAGGCAGGGTGCGGTCGTAGTAGCCGCCGCCATAACCAAGCCGGAAACCTGCTTTATCCAGCCCCAGGCACGGAATAAATACCTGTTTGGGCACTACGCGTGTGGCCGGGTTTGCCGGGGGGGCGTAGATACCCGCCTCGTCCATCGTCAGCCGCACATTCGGTTGCCACAAATAAAATTCCAGCGGCGCGCAGGCGGTGACAACGCGTGGCAGACACACCGCCACGCCCGAGGCATACCACTCATGCATCAGCGGCTGGATATCCGGCTCTTTGCTAATCGGGTAATAAAAGGCAAAAGGCGATGGGGTCGGATGAAAGTGATCTTCCAGCATGTCGCAGATCTTGCGGCTCGCAGCGGCATGATCGTCGGTCGTCAGGGCGCGGCGCCAAGCTTTCATGCGCGTACGCAGCGTACTGCGATAGAATTTTTCATCCGTGTGTGTCGACATAGGTCGGACACTAGCACACTGCTGACCGAATTTTCTTCTCTGGTTCTAATGATGCCCTTTGCTGTTTCTGTACGATTGCCTGCGCTACCCGTCACCTTCAAACGTGGGCTGGCCCTGAGTCTGCTGGCCTTTGCGATGAACGCAACGGCACAGGATGCGACCTATCTCAGCGCCCGTGATGCGGTTAAAAACGGCCAGCTAGGCAAAGTGGAGCAACTGTATCCACAGCTCAAACAGCACGAACTGGCCCCTTATGTTGAATCGTGGCTGCTCAAGCCGCAACTCAGTACCGATAGCCCTGAGATCCGCGCCTTCCTTAAAAAATACGATGGCGAGCGTCCGGCAGAATTGCTGCGGGCAGATTGGATTCGTGCCCAGGCCAAACAAGGTAATTGGACCCTGGTCGCCCAGCAGGGCGTGCTGATGCTGCAACCCGAGCCAGATGTGCAGTGTTATGGCCTGCAACCTCGTGTGAACAACGGCGACAGCGCCGCCCGCGATCAGGCCAATGTGCTGTGGACCACCGGGGTCGATTCGCCGGATGCCTGTCAGGGCCTGTTCGATGTCATGTGGGCCAATGGGTTGCTCAAAGCCAGCGATGGTTGGGCGCGCGCCCGTCGTCAGGTGGCTATGAACAAACTGAACCAGGCACGTCAGACTCTGAGCGTGATGCGCGTTAACGTTAATGATGCCGCCGGTGGCCTCGACGCCGTGCTCAGCCGCCCGGTGATTTATCTGGAGCGCATGGGCACGGCGAACGACGACACCCAGAAAGAACTCGCCACCCTGGCGCTGGTACGTATGGCGCGCAACGAACCGGGCAGCGCCGTGTCAGCGGTCAAACGCTATGGCAGCAATCTGGATAAAGCGCAGCAGGAATATGTGTGGGGCATCATCGCTTGGCAGTTGGGCATTCAGCAAAGCCCCGAAGCACTGGATGCGGCAAAACGCAGTGGTACGGTGTTGTTGCCCGACGATGCCATGGCCTGGCGTATACGCGTGGCCTTGCGGGCACAGGATTGGAGCCTGGTGCGCAAAGATATCGAAGCCATGCCCGAACCCATGATCAACTCACCGGAATGGGTGTACTGGCTGGGTCGTGCCTATAAAGCCCAAGGCAAAGACGGTGCCGCCGAAGACCAATTCAAAAAGATCGCCGGCCAACCTAATTTCTATGGGGTGCTTGCTTCTGAAGAGCTGGGTGGCCGTGCCAAGGTACCGACACAGGCAACGCCTGCCACTGCGGATGAAATCCGTCAGGTAGAACGCCAGGCCGGTATTCGCCGGGCGCTGGCCATGTACCGCCTGGATCTGCGCCCAGAGGGCGTCAAGGAATGGAGCTGGGCTTTGCGTGGCATGAACGACCGACAGCTTCTGGCCGCCGCCGAACTGGCCCAGCGCAACCAGATCATCGACCGTTCAATCAGTGCCGCAGACCGCACCAAAGAAGAACACAACTACAAGCTGCGCTTCCCGACCCCGCATTCCGACAAAATTGTGCCGCATTCCGATCGTCAGAACCTCGATAAGGCCTGGGTCTATGGCCTGATGCGTCAGGAGAGCCGCTTTGTGACCAACGCCAAATCTAATGTCGGTGCGGCCGGCCTCATGCAAGTGATGCCCTCCACCGGCAAATGGGTCGCCAACAAGATCGGCGTCAAACTGGGCCCCGGTGATCTGCACGACCCGGATACCAACGTCATGCTCGGTACCACTTACATGCGTCTGGTACTGGAAAGTCTGGATAACCACCCGGTACTGGCCTCGGCGGCCTACAACGCCGGCCCCGGCCGCGCCCGCAAGTGGCGAGATGTTAAGCCGCTGGAAGGCGCCATCTATGCCGAAACCATCCCCTTCTCCGAAACCCGGGACTACGTAAAAAAGGTGATGAGCAACGCGGTGTTCTATCAGACAGTCATGACGGGCAATACCCCATCGCTTAAAGTCATGCTCGGCACCATTGCGCCAAAGGCCAGCAAAGGCGATTCAGCCCCAGAACTGCCCTGAAATGGCATAAAATGATGAAATTAGCGATTAACTATTGATCAGACGATCGACCAAGGAAGACTCATGCTGAAGAACCACAAAATTCTCCTCATTGGTGGCACCGGTTTTGTTGGCCGTCATCTGGCCCGTGCGCTGGTCGAGGCGGGTGTGCAAGTCACTATCCCGACCCGTCGTTACGAAAAGAATCGTGATATCACTATGCTGCCCAGCGTGATCCTGGTCGAAGCCGACATCAACGAAGCGGGCGTACTCGAACATCTGGCCACCGGTAAAGATGCGGTGATCAACCTCGTGGGCATTCTGCATGGCGCAACGCCGGCCATTCCTTATGGTAAAGAATTTGCCGCTGCGCACGTCGAGCTCCCGAAAAAGATCGTGGCCGCCTGTAAAGCGGTTGGTGTGAAACACTTGGTGCACATGAGCGCCCTGCACGCCAGCAACCGCGCCCCGTCGGAGTATCTGCGCTCCAAGGCCGCGGGCGAAGCCGTGATTAATGAATCCGGTCTGATCACCACCATCTTCCGCCCATCCGTTATTTTCGGCATGCGCGATGCCTTCCTGAACATGTTCGCCAAGTTGCTGCGCACGTTCCCGATTCTGCCACTGGCATGCCCCGGTGCACGCTTTCAGCCGGTGGCCGTGTCGGATGTGGCCGATGCGTTTGTACAAGCGCTGACCAACCCCAGCATGCAGAACAAAACCTTTGATCTGTGCGGCCCGAAGGTCTACACTCTCAAAGAACTTGTGGCCTATACCGGCGAGGTGATTGGCTTTAAGCGCAAAATCATTGCGCTGCCTGAAAGCTTGGCCTATGTACAGGCCGGCTTCCTATCGTTACTGCCCAACCCGATGATCTCGCAAGATAACCTGCGTTCCATGGAAGTGGACAGCGTATGGACATCGGATTGCGTTGCACCAGCCGGTTGGAACCCACAGCCGCTGGAAGCGGTTGCCCCTGTCTATCTGCTCGATAGCGGTGATGCGGCTCAGCTGGCCGAATACCGCAGCCGCGCCGGTCGCTAAGCGTTTTACACAACCGCACCACGGCTGAGAGACCCTCGTCGTGAAAATCTATGTCGTCGGTGGTGCCGTTCGCGATCGCCTGCTCGGGCTAACACCGGGCGATCGTGATTACGTTGTTGTGGGCGGATCACCGGATGAAATGATTGCAGCGGGTTATCAACCCGTTGGCAAAGACTTCCCCGTATTTCTGCATCCTAAAACGCATGAAGAATATGCGTTAGCACGCACCGAACGTAAAACCGGCCACGGCTATCATGGCTTCAATTGCTATGCTGCGCCCGATGTCACGCTGGAAGAAGACCTCATACGTCGTGACCTCACCATCAACGCCATGGCTGAAGATGATGCCGGTAACGTCATCGACCCCTATGGTGGCCAGCAGGATCTGCACGCCAAAGTGTTGCGTCATGTGAGCGAAGCCTTCACCGAAGACCCGGTGCGCATTTTGCGCCTGGCGCGTTTTGCGGCTCGCTTTCCGCAATTTAGCATTGCACCGGAAACCCAGTCGCTGATGCATACGATGGTGGTTGCGGGCGAAACGAAGCATCTGGTGGCAGAACGTGTCTGGCAGGAGTTGTCTCGCGGTTTGATGGAACAACAACCCGAACGCCTGTTCGAGGTGCTGGATGCTTGCGGCGCGAGCGCTGATCTGTTCCCCGAATTCCCAATCGTTAGCGGCCGGTTGAATGCGGCTGCTGCCGCCAAGCTGCCGCTCCCTGTTCGCGTGGCCCTCTGGTTGGCCGAGTGCAACCCGGAACAGGTGGCAGCATTAGCCGAACGCTTGCGTTTGCCCGCCGATTGTCGTGATCTTGCCTTGCTCCTCGCGCGCCATCGTGCTGCGCTCCTGCAACCCAATGCGCTTAGCGCCGAAGATCAGTTGGAGATGCTCGAACGTTGCGACGGCCTACGGCGGGCAGATCGTTTCAAACAATTGCTCACCGCCTTGCCGCTGCTCGGTGCAACATCTGCCATCGTAGAACGCTGGTTGCAAATTCAGAACGTGGCGGCCGGCGTTGATGCCGGCGCCATCGCCCTATCGGTGCGTACGCAAGAACACATCGCCACACGCATTCGCGACGCCCGGATCGAAGCCATCCGGAATATCGCTTAAGGAAACACTTTGTCAGACAACACCCTTTCTCTTGAAGTCATCAGCCGTTACCCCAGCAAAGGCAAGCGCCGCACACCATTGTTGTTTGTTCATGGTGCATTTACTGCCGCCTGGTGTTGGTCAGAGCACTTTCTGGATTGGTTTGCCGAGCGCGGCTGGCCGGCACATGCCGTTTCGCTTCGGGGCCACGGCGGGAGCGAGGGACATGAATTGCTGGGCCAGTGGGGTATTGATCACTACGTCACCGATGTCATGCAGGTGATCGAAGAGTTGGGCGAAGCACCGGTGCTGATCGGTCATTCGATGGGCGGTTTTGTGGTGCAGAAATGTCTGGAGAAACAGGCGTTCCCTGCGGCTGTGCTCATGTGTTCGGTGCCCCCTAAAGGCCTGCTCGCCAGCTCCCTGTCGATGATGTGGTCGCATCCGGATCTCATGGGTAGCTTGTCGCAACTGATGACCGGCGGCCCCGTAGATATCGACTCGCTCAAAAATGCCTTGTTCGCCCAGCCGGCCTCCATGGCAGATCTACAACGCTATCTGATGCTTTCTCAGGTGGAGTCTCAGCGCGCCATTTGGGACATGACCATGTTCAACCTGATCAATCCAGAGAGACTCAACACAGGGCCCAAGCTGGTAATGGGTGCGGAGTTGGATCACATCATCCCTGCCAATCAGGTACGTAGCACCGCTGAAGTCTACGGCGTAGAACCGGTCATCTTCCCAGGCATGGGCCATGGCATGATGCTGGAGCGGGATTGGGAACACGTGGCCAGCGTGCTTAACGACTGGTTGACCGCCGTTGTTCCGGATGCACCGAAAGCCAAGAAATCGTAACCTGTTCAGCGCAGCGCTCAATGGATAGCCTACTGACGGCGCTCTTTGCGAATCCATTAGCGCAAATGTTTGGCGTTCTGGCCTACGTTGCGGGCTTTTCCTTGCCGAGGCAAGGTATCGCTAGCGTTAGCAGAAGCAGCGCCAGGGCAAGACCTGCATAAGGGTGTACGTTCGCAACGAGTGCCGCGCAAAGGGCGCCGCTAGCCACAAAAAGACCGATCGATAGCAATCGTCGACGCCAGCGTTGATGGGCGCGGCCCAGCAGAATTGTTTCAGAAACAAATGCCGTGAGCGTCATGGTCATCAGATTGGTGGCCAGATCGGGGAGACCATGAATGCGTACGATCGCGCTGTGAATGCCCATGGCAACGCATAGCAGTCCGACCAGTGCTCTGCCGTGATACTCGGATGCCAGTACCGGATCGATTACCGGTAGCAAGAGTGCAAAAGCAAGTATGCACCAGACCACGCTGTAACCGGCCACGGCTTGTTTGCGCTGCGTGACATGCTTGAGTACGAATGTGCCGATAACTACACCTATGATGAAGGCAAGAATAGCCCGAACAAATTTTCCTGAGCTGTCTAAGGGGTGTGCCGTGCCGGCACTGATAGACATCATCATGAGGTTGCCAGTCATCATTTCTGCAAAGACACCATTCAGCACCATGAAGCAGGTAATGTCGATCAGACCACAAACGCAGGTCAGTAAGTAAAGACCGTGCTTGTATTGCAGGAGACTGTGAGACTGCATAGCTTGCCTATAAGGTATGCGAGCGATCGCTGCGGATAAAGCCGGGGATGCGCAGATTGGCGGGCAAACCCTTGGTGAGCAGGATCACTTTGAAAAACTCACCCATTTCAGCTGGGGACAATAGGGTTTGTACCGCGTGCTGGGTGCGTACCAGCGCCGGGGTTGCGTGGCTGGGGTCTGCCGGTTGTTCAGCGGCTAGCAGATCAAGCAGCCCGGCGTCCATGAGCCAGCCAGCTTGCGTGCAGTAACCGGTAACGTCTAGTCCGGAATCGAAGCCCGCTTCGGCAATCGCCGTAAAGTCGACGTGGGCGGTAAGGTCCTGTAGCCCTGGCCAGTAAAACGGGTCAGGGTGTGCACGATGGCGGTAGTGGCACATCAGTGTGCCGCCGGTGCGCTCATGATGATAGAACTCGTGGCGCGGGAAGCCATAGTCGATGAGCAACAAGGCACCTTGGGTGAGCTTCTGGGCCAGAGTGGTGACCCAGGCCGGGCCCGCTTCGGGAATTTCCGTGGTGTAGTCATCGGGCCATTGATATTTTTCAGCGAGGGCGCGAATGTGTTCAGCACGTTCCGGGCTGGTGTCGCCCGCCGTGGTGACAAAACGGATGCCGTCTTCAATAGTCTCAACGCTGACGCCCAGACGCTGCCCGTGACCATCTTTCCAGAGCACTAGTTCTACGGGCATGGCATCGAGTACTTCGTTGCCTACAAGCACGCCTTCAATCTGCTCTGGCAGGCTGTTCAGCCAATGAATGCGATCCATGAGGTGCGGTACCGTGGCCTGCAGGTGCTCGCGCTGGCGTTCGGCCAGTTCGGCGGAGAGTTCGAGAATGTCGTAGCGCTCGGGCAATTGGCCCATGGCTTCGAGTGCCTGGAGCAAATCGCCCGCCAGTTTGCCGGTGCCGGCACCGGCTTCGGTAACGATGGGTTTGCTGGTAGCCAGGATGGGGGCGATGGTGTTGGCCAGCGTGCGGCCAAAGAGCGGGGTCATTTCAGGGCCGGTCACAAAGTCACCCGCGGCGCCGAACTTATGGGCGCCACCGCTGTAATAGCCCAGACCCGGGGCGTAGAGCGCCAGGGCCATGAATTCGCTAAACGGTATCCACCCGCCGGCCTGGTCGATAGCGGCCATGATGGTTTCGCACAGCGCCTGGCTGTGCACCTGTGCGGTGGCATCGGGTTGTGGCAGGGGGTCCTGGCCGCGGGGTGAGGCAGGCTGAATGATCGGGGGCAGAGACATAGGGCTTAGGCGGATAGCAGTAGAGCAGGAGGATAGCGCATGCGACAATACGCGTCATTCTTATTGCTGTGAACGCCCAATTCTCGTGACTGATACCGCCAAGCTGCCGACCGAAGCACCCGTGATGCTGATCACCGGGTCGGCACGCCGTGTGGGCGCGGCGATTGCCACGGCCTTGCACGCCAGCGGGGCACGCATTGCGTTGCATACGCGGCAATCGGTAGGCGATGCCGAAGCGCTGGCGGCGCAGTTGAATGCGCTGCGAGCCGATTCTGCTGTGGTGGTGCAGGCCGATCTATTGGATACGGCAACGATTACGCCCCTAGTGAGCGAGGTTGTGAGCCACTTTGGCCGACTGGATGGCCTGGTCTGTAATGCCTCGTCGTTCTTTCCCACGCCGCTGGGGCAGATTAGCGAAACCGACTGGCACGATCTGGTGGGCAGCAATTTCAAGGCGCCGCTGTTTCTGGCGCAGGCGGCCGCGCCGCATTTGCGGGCGAGCGGTGGGTGCCTGATCAACATTACCGATATTCATGCTGAGCGGCCGCTGGCGGGCTATCCCTTATATGCTGCAGCCAAAGGTGCGCTGTTGACGCTGACGCGCGCGTTGGCCATTGAGCTGGCACCGCAGGTGCGGGTGAATGCGGTGGCACCGGGGCCGATACTCTGGCCAGAAGATGGGCAGTTTGCCGATGCGGATCGTCAGGCAATAGTGCAACACACCTTACTCAAACGTGCCGGGTCGCCGGAAGACATTGCTCGGACGGTACGCTTTTTAATGTTGGATGCGCCGTACATTACGGGGCAGGTTATTAATGTTGATGGGGGCCGTAGCGCCCACCTGGCTACTTGAATCATGACGAATCAAACTACCGAAGATCTTTCGCAAACCATTCTGAAGCTGCGCCGTTTTATTGAAAACCGCGTGGGCAAAGCCATTGGCGATTACAAGCTGATCGAAGATGGCGATACGGTGATGGTGTGTCTGTCGGGCGGCAAAGATTCGTACACGTTGCTCGATGTGCTGTTGGCGTTACGCAAGCGGGCGCCGATTGATTTCCGCATCATTGCGATGAATCTGGATCAGAAGCAACCGGGCTTTCCGGCAGAGGTATTGCCAAACTATCTGGAAAAGCTGGGTGTGGAATACCGCATCGTGACGCAGGACACCTACTCGATTGTGAAAGAGAAAGTGCCGGAAGGTAAGACCACCTGTTCTCTCTGCTCACGCTTGCGTCGCGGCATTATTTATAAAACAGCCAGTGAGCTGGGTGCGAATAAAATTGCGCTGGGTCACCATCGTGATGACATTGTGCACACGCTGTTTTTGAATATGCTGTTTGGCGGCAAGCTGAAAGCCATGCCACCGAAGCTGGTGACCGACAACGGCGACTTCATGGTGATTCGTCCGCTGGCCTATGTGCCTGAGGCAGACATTATCCGTTACGCGCGGGGCGTGGGTTTCCCGATTATTCCGTGCAACCTCTGTGGCTCGCAGGAAAACCTGCAGCGTCAGAAGGTGCGCGAGATGATGGCCGATTGGGATGCGCGTTACCCGGGTCGTACCGAGTCGGTGATGACGGCGATTCAGAATGTGGTGCCGTCTCACCTGGGCGATCGTAATCTTTTCGACTTTGAAGGGCTGCAGTTGGGTGACCCGGAGGCGTTAGCCGGTGGCGGGGATATTGCCTTTGATACTGAAGAGTACGACGCCGAACCGTGTGAAACGCCTGCAGCAAGTGATGCGCAGCAGGTGATTACCTTTGGCAAAGCCCCGGCGCGCTAAATTTTAAATCGACGGGTCGTCAACGTTGGAGTAGATTGAGTCCAACTCAAGATCGCGCTGGGCGCTCTTGGCGGCCACATCTTCTTGCACCAGTACTTCCTGCTGTTGGCGCGTGATGAACTCTTCCAGGCTGTCAATGCCGCGGAATTGCAGAATGGTGTTGCGTACGGCGGCTTCGAGCAGCACGGCCAGATTGCGACCGGCCGCCACGGGAATGTTAACTTTTCGAACCGATACGCCAAGCACCTCTTGGGTCTGGGCTTCGAAAGGCAGACGCGGTGTATCGACGTTGGGCTGTTGACGATGAAGATGCACGATCAGCTTGAGGCGCATTTTGCGGCGCGAAGCGGTTTCACCAAAGATGGTGCGGATGTTGAGCAGACCGAGGCCGCGCACCTCGAGGAAGTCGCGCAGCAGGCTGGGGCAGCTCCCGAAAATCACATTGGGTGCCACGCGGGTGAGCTCCACCACATCATCGGCGACGAGTCCATGGCCTCGGGAGATAAGTTCCAGTGCCAGTTCGCTTTTGCCGGAGCCGGAGTCGCCGGTGATCATGACGCCCATGCCAAGCACATCCATGAAGACGCCATGGAGGTTGGTGGAGGTGCCAAGCTTTCTGGCCAGGTAGTGGCGTAGCTGATCGATGACGACCGAGCAGGAAAGGGTGGAGGCAAACAGGGGTGTGCCGGTTTTTTCGCAAGCTTCGCGCAGCTCATCGAGCACCGGTAGATTGTCCGCCACGATAATGGCGGGCGGTGCGGCCTGGCACAGATCTTCAAACACCGATTGACGGCGCTGGGCGCGGGTACGTAACGCCCATTTCTGTTCTGCGCTGCCTACGACCTGTAGACGATCCGGGTGAATGATGTTCAGGTGACCGACGATGTCGGAACCATAGGCGTCGGTTTCTACCAGACGAATGCTGCGATTACAGCCAATGCTGCCCACCCAGCTGAGTGCAAGCCGATCTTTGTAGGCTTCGAATAGCTGGGCGACGGAAAGTTCTTTCATGGCAGCTTGGGGTGATTAACTGTTGTTACTGGTGAAGAGATTAAGCACTTCGGCCGCGTCCGTGCTGCTGCGCAGCTGTTCGCGGAACTCGGGATCAGAGAAACCTTGAGCCAGCTCAGACAGCAGCTGCAGATGTTCTTCGGTGCTTTGCTCGGGCACAAGCAAAAAGAAAGCAAGATCCACCGGGCGGTTATCCGGTGCATCAAAAGGAATCGGGGTGCTCAGGCGGTAGAACATGCCGGCAACTTGTTTGAGGCCTTTAAGACGACCGTGTGGAATGCCAACGCCTTGACCCAGGCCGGTGGAACCCAGTTGTTCGCGTGCTTGCAAACAGGTTTCGATCAGTGGGGCGTTGATGCCGAGACGCAGACCCAACGCAAGCGCAGCCTCTACGAAGAGCGCTTCTTTGGTGGTGGGTTTGGCCGTCAGGACAACGGCATCCTGCGTCAGTAATTTGGCAATGGCGTTCATTTAATAAAACGCGGGCACATCACTGTGCCCGCCCTATCGGTAAAAGTTATTCTTCCAGGTGGCTGGCGACCGATTGGCCGCGACCATGGTCCTGGATCTTCTGCTTGTATTTCTGGACCTGACGATCAAGCTTGTCGGTGAGGTCATCAACCGCAGCATACAGGTTCGGGTCGACACTCTCGACAAAAATATCTTTGCCCGGAACATGCAGGGTGACTTCGGCCTTCTGGTTCAGTTTTTCTACGCTAAGCACGACATGCATATCGATGACATGATCGAAATGTCGCGTGACCTTTTGCAACTTCTGGCCGACGTATTCGCGAATAGCGGGACTAACTTCCAGATGATGACCACTGATTTGCAGATTCATTACTGCCTCCTCTAAAGGGTCTTGCGCAAACTGGCGGTGGGGAGACCCATCGCCTCACGGTATTTTGCTATGGTCCGGCGTGCTACGACAATGCCTTCGGCACTAAATTGATCACAAATTTGTTGATCCGAGAGCGGTTTTTTCGGGTTTTCGCCCCCGATCAACTGCTTGATCCGGGCTTTTATGGCCGTGGCCGAGGCGGCGCCACCGTCACCGGTGCCCACGTGGCTACCAAAAAAGTATTTAAATTCAAAGACTCCGCGCGGGGTGGCCATGAATTTCTGGGTGGTCACCCGGGAAATTGTCGATTCGTGCAGGCCTAACTGGTCGGCAATTTCGCGCAGGACCAGCGGGCGCATGGCTAATTCGCCTTTTTCAAAAAAAGCGGCCTGTTCGCGCACGATGGCCTGAGCCACCCGTTCGATGGTTTCGAAACGTTGCTGGATATTCTTGATAAGCCAGCGTGCTTCCTGCAGTTGACCACTCAGTCCACTGTGAGCACCACTGGCCTGGCCGAGAAGGCCGGCATAGAGGCGGTTGATTTTAAGTCGCGGCAAGGCGTCGGGATTGGTCGTTGCGGCCCAGCGCTCGGCATTGGCACCCTGAATTTTGCGAACGAGCACATCGGGGATGATGAATGGGCTGGCATCGTCAAGGAAGCTGTTGCCCGGGTGCGGATTCAGGCTGCGGATGAGCGCTTGGGCCTCACGCAAGGCATCGTCACTCGCACCCGTTTTACGGCGCAGGAGTACAAAGTCCCGCTGTGCCAAAGCTGGCAAATAATCCGTCACTAGTGTGCGGGCCAGTGTGGCAGTGGGGTCAGAAAGATCGTTGAGCTGCAGCAGCAGGCATTCGGTGAGTGTGCGCGAACCGACGCCGGATGGATCCAGTTCCTGAAGCCGCACGAGCGCGGCTTCAAGCTCGGTGAGGGTGACCGTTTCATCTTCAGGCAGCGCCGTGAGAATTTCATCGAGGCTGCTGGTGAGATAGCCCCGTTCATCAAGGGCTTCGATCAGAATGCGGACCAGCGCCTGTTCGCGCCAGCTGCAACGAAGTAGACCGGCTTGTGCCAGCAGATGTTCACGCAGGGTGGTGGCGCTGCTATCGGCATGTTCATAATCGTTATCGCCGTCTTCGCCGCCAGAACCGGCGTAAGCGTAAGGGCCTTCATCCATATCCATTAGGGTGGATTGTTCGAAGGCTTCGGCAGTATCAGGCAGGTTATCGGTGCCTGGTTCTGCGCTAGATTCCTGTGGGTTGCGAAGGTTCTCGTCGTGCGCAGTGGGTGCCGGGTGACCGTTTTCAGCCTCGGGTGCCTCGTCACCCTCTTCGCCATCATCGCGCTCGAGCATCGGGTTTTCGGCCATAGCCTGAGCAACCTCTTGTTGCAGTTCGACCGAAGAAAGTTGCAGCAGTCTTATGGACTGTTGCAATTGCGGGGTCATTGTCAGGTGCTGCGTGCCCTTGAGTTGCAGGCTGGCCTTCATGGTGTTCCGATACGTTGTGCTGCGGA
>JBDLTI010000011.1:0-44981 GCA_039805865.1 Pseudomonadota bacterium
CTAATGCTTTGAGATATTTTTGAGATGGTACAGGGCATCCAGCGCCTGTCTAGGTGTCAGACTATCCGGGTCAAGCGTTGATAGTTCTGCAATGAGCGCATGCTCAATGCCGGTGATCTGCGCTACAGTGTTCTCTGCAACTTCCGGCACCGCATCTTCTGTATCAAAAAAGTCGGACTGATTGTTGCTGTCTTGCGTGCTCTGGCTATGGTGCACCGATTGCGCTTCCAGCTCGAGCAGGGTTCGACGCGCATCACGCACCACAGTGGCAGGGATGCCGGCGAGTGATGCGACTTCAATACCGTAACTCTGGTTGGCCGGGCCGGGCTGCACGCGGTGCAGGAACACAATCCGATCGTGGTGCTCAACGGCATTCAGATGTACGTTTTCAAGTTGCTTGAACTTTTCGCTCAGGCGGGTGAGCTCGAAGTAATGCGTTGCAAAGAGGGTGAGCGCTTTGTTTTGCCGCAGCACCTGTTTGAGTACGGCAGACGCTAACGCCAGGCCATCGAAGGTAGAGGTGCCACGCCCGATTTCATCCATCAGTACCAGGCTGTTAGCGTCGGCCTGATTAAGAATGGCGGCGGTTTCTGTCATCTCGACCATGAAGGTGGATCGACCCGAGGCCAGATCATCCGAAGCACCGATGCGGGTGAACAGGGCATTGATACGCCCAATGCGGGCAGCGCGAGCCGGCACGTAGCTGCCAATTCGCGCCAGCAGAACGATGAGCGCGGTTTGCCGCATGAAGGTCGATTTACCGCCCATGTTGGGGCCGGTGATTAGTAGACACTGACGATCCGGGTGCAGACGCGTGTCGTTTTCTACAAAGGGTTTACCGTCTTTACGCAGCGCCTGCTCAACGACCGGATGACGACCTTCGCAGATATCGATTTCGGGAATCGGGCTAAACACCGGGCGCGACCAGCCACGCTCATGCGCAGTCTGGGTGAAGCTACCCACGAGATCAAGTTCGGCAATGTCGTTGGCCAGGGTTTTAATTGCGATGACATGCGTTTGCAGCTGTTCGAGTAGCGCTTCGTATAACTGCTTTTCACGGGCGAGAGCCCGATCTTGTGCGGAGAGCGCTTTGTCTTCAAAGGCTTTAAGTTCGGGAGTGATGTAACGCTCGGCATTCTTTAAGGTCTGCCGACGGCGGTAGTGCTCGGGGACTTTGGACGACTGAGCTTGCGAGACTTCGATATAGAAGCCGTGCACCCGGTTGTATTCCACCTTGAGGGTGTTGATGCCGGTAGCTTCGCGTTCGCGCGTTTCCAGATCCAGCAGGAAGTCGCCGCAGTGGGTCTGGATCTGACGTAGCTCATCGAGATCGATGTCATAGCCATCGGCAATGACGCCACCATCACGGATATTAAGTGCCGGCTCACTATGCAGTGCACTGGAGAGCAGCTGACTCACTTGCGCGGGTGCACTGGCCTGGATGATTGCAGTGGTGAGTTGTTGTAGTGCCGCCTGATTGAGTGAAGCTGCCTCGATCTGGCCAAGCAATGCAGAGAGGGCTGGCCATTGCACCAGAGTGTCGCGCAGCGCGGCAAGCTCACGGGGGCGCACCGATTGCAAGGCGATACGACCGGCAATGCGTTCGATGTCACAGAAGTTGCGCAGTAAGGCGCGCAGTGCCTCGAGCAGATCGGTACGATCGAGCAGGATGTCGATTAACTGGTGGCGGTTTGCCGGTACCGCATCGTCGGCCGAAGGGTGATGCAGGGCATGACGGAGTGCGCGTGCACCCATGCTGGTCATGGTCTGATCCAGAATGCTGAACAAGGTGGTTGATTCGGCATTGGGGCCACCGGCCAGGCGTAGCGATTCGGTGAGTTCCAGGTTGCGACGGGTAATCGCGTCCATGCGTAGATATTGATTGGGGCGCTCGACAAGTATCTGGCTGATCCCTAGCAATTCGGGCTTGCGGAGCTGCGTTGCCTGGATGTAATCGAGGAGTGCGCTGGCGGCAGCGAGCGCGGGCTGATCTTCGTTGGCATCAACGCCATAGGCATTGAGGGCGCTAACGTTGAGTGCAGCACACAAGGTGCGGGTGCCGCTCTCGGCATCAAACAGCCAGTCGGCTCGGCGTAGGGGTTTGTGATTGGTTTCCTGCCATGGATGAGTCTCTGGCGCGAGGAGTTCTGTGGGCTCAATACGTCCGAGCAGCGTGCTCACCTGATCTGCAGGGATTTCGCTAAGCGTGATGCGGCCTGCCGCCAGTGAGATCCAGGCGGCACCCCAACGAGCACCGGCGGGAAAAAGCGCCATCAGATGATTTTCCCGGCGCTCATCCATGAGGGTGGCATCGCTGACGGTGCCCGGTGTGATGATGCGGCTAATGGCGCGTTCGACCGGCCCTTTGGACGTTGCCGGATCGCCGATCTGTTCACAGATGGCAACCGACTCGCCGGCCTTGATCAAACGGGCGATGTACTGGTCGGCGGCGTGAAAGGGTACGCCGGCCATGGGCGTTTGGCCACGCTTGGTGAGGGTGATGTCCAGAATGCTTGCTGCCTTTTCGGCATCGCTCTGGAATAGCTCGTAGAAATCGCCGAGGCGATAGAAGAGCAGGGTGTCGGGTACGCTTTCCTTGATAGAAAGGTACTGACGCATCATTGGCGTCAAAGTGGGTTCCGGGGTCTCTGCGGTAGCGTTCATTTTGCTCATGTTGGCAATGACCCCGGTATTACTTAACTTAGGCGCTGGCCTTTGTCAGATGCTTTTGTACGATTTGTAGCAATGGCGTGTGTACCTTCGGGGTGCCCGCAACGACATCGCCTGTTTTGAGATAGTCGCCATCGCCATTCAGATCCGTTACAAAGCCACCGGCTTCAAGAATCAGCAGGGCACCTGCAGCCATATCCCATGGGGCCAGGCCGAATTCCCAGAAACCATCGAGGCGGCCCGCTGCCACATAGGCCAGATCCAGAGAGGCAGCACCCGGACGACGCATGCCGGCCGTTTTTTCAGTGAGCTCCCGGAAAGCACCCATGTAGTTATCGACGCGGTCAAAAATGCGATAAGGGAAGCCGGTACCGATAAGTGAGTCGGCCAGGCGATCGCTGCGGCTCACGCGGATACGGCGGTCATTGAGGAACGCGCCACTGCCTTTGCTGGCGGTGAAGAGTTCATTGCGCATCGGGTCGTAAATCACGCCGTGCGCCAATTGACCATTCTGGGTGAGGGCGATCGATACCGCATATTGCGGGAAGCCATGAATAAAGTTGGTTGTGCCGTCGAGCGGGTCGATGATCCACTGGAACTCGGCATCGGCATTAGTGCTGCCCGATTCTTCCGCTAGAATGCCGTGGTTCGGATAGGCATCAATCAGAATTTCCTTGATGGCATCTTCTGCAGCACGATCAACCTGGGTGACGTAGTCACTCTGGCCTTTGCGTGCAACCTGAAGGTTCTCGATTTCGAGGGCAGCGCGGTTGATAATTTGACCGGCACGACGTGCGGCCTTAACGGCAACATTAAGAAAGGGATGCATATCAGGGACACAGAGCAAGTGGCAAACGAGGTTCGTTCGCGCGATTGGCGCTATTGTACCTGTTGGCAGCCCGCTGGTCGACCAATGACGCACCTTTTACCTGCAATGAAAAGCACATGACTGACGATTCAACTCAACCGGATTTACCGACGATTCCCTTTCTGGATTGCCAGCGTATTGTGCTTTGCCGGCCATCGCACCCCGGGAATATCGGGGCTGCGGCACGCGCTATGAAAACCATGGGGCTGGGTTACAACCCCGGCGAATCGCAGCTGGTTCTGGTTAACCCCTTGTGTGCGGTAGATGAGGTAGCAATTCGCCGGGCCTCGGGTGCCGCTGATCTGGTGACCGCATGTCGTGTTGTGAATAGTTTGGCCGAAGCGCTGGCAGGATGTACGGGTGCCTTCGGGATGACAGTACGCGCCCGCGAACTGGGGCCTGAGCCTTTGCAGCCCAAGGCTGCCGTTGCTGTTGCACATGCACACTGGCAACAGGGCGGCACAAAGGGTGCGATCTCGGCGTTTGTTTTTGGCAATGAAACGAATGGCCTGACCAACGAAGAACTGCAGCATTGCCGGGCAGAGGTGAGCATTGCGACCAACCCTGACTATGGTTCACTCAACCTGGGGGCAGCTGTTCAGATCATGACCTATTTGTTGAAAGAGGTTTCCGGCAATACCGCTTCGGTCGATACGGGTGCCACACGATACGCCTCGCCACTGGCAACGGTGGATGCCGTTGAGGGCTTTTATCGCCATCTTGAATTGGCGATGATTGAAGCAGGATTTCATGATCCGCAGAAGCCGCGACGCCTGATGCCCAAGATCCGGCGTATCTTCGAGCGGACTCGACTGGAGGCCGATGAAGTGAATATTCTGCGGGGCATCATTTCCGCCATGAAAGCGCCACATAAGGTTGATTAAAAAAGTCGGAATTAGTACAATGCGAAGCGTCGGAGGCTTGATTTAAAGCCTTTTAAAACTAAAAGCATCAGACGCCTAGATAACCATGTTCAAGTCCATTCGGGAAGATATCCGCTCCATCTTCGAACGCGACCCTGCGGCGCGATCGACGCTGGAGATTGTGACGTGCTATCCCGGTGTGCATGCCATGATGTTTCATCGTTTAGCGCACCGTTTATGGCAGTGGCATTTCTACTGGTTGGCGCGTTTTATTTCCCATATGTCACGCTTTCTCACGGGGATTGAAATTCACCCGGGGGCAACCATCGGCCGCCGTTTCTTTATTGATCACGGTATGGGCGTAGTGATTGGCGAGACAGCCATTATTGAAGATGATGTGACGCTATATCACGGCGTAACGCTCGGCGGCACCAGCTGGAACAAAGGCCGCCGTCATCCGACCTTGAAGTCGGGCGTAGTGATTGGTGCGGGTGCAAAGGTTCTGGGTCCGATCACGGTGGGCGCGGGTGCCCGTGTGGGGAGTGATGCGGTGGTGGTGAAGGACGTGCCAGAAGGCGCTACGGCTGTTGGTAACCCGGCAAGGATTATCGAGAACGAAAAATCCCGGGATGCGTCGCCTCAGGCGGCCAAGCTGGGTTTTACAGCCTATGCCATTAACCGGGATGCGAGCGACCCGTACGCCAAGGCGTTGCATGCATTGCTGGAGCATGCGGCTGAAACGGATCAGCGTCTGGAACAGTTGCTCAAGAAGCTAGAAGCATCAGGTATGCAGGTGGAAGAGGCGAATTCGGTCGCAGATAAGTTTGATCCGCAATACCTGAGCAAAATAGTTGACTAATGATTGTTCTACGCAGTATAGTTGACTCAAATAGTTGGATATAGCGCAACAGCGCACCCATTTAGTTACAACCAGCCCCAATCCCAACGGGAGGCATTATGAGATTAACGACCAAAGGCCGTTTTGCAGTGACAGCCATGATTGACCTGGCGCTCTTTGTCGGTGACCGTCCGGTTACGTTGGCCTCGATTAGCGAACGGCAGAATATTTCCCTGTCTTATCTGGAGCAGTTGTTTGCCAAGCTGCGCCGCCACAAGATTGTTGAAAGTGTGCGTGGTCCTGGCGGTGGTTATTGCCTGGGTCGTGATGCGCTTGAGATTACAGTGGCTGATGTGATTCTGGCCGTCGACGAACCATTAGATGCCACCCAGTGCGGTGGTCTCGAGAACTGCAAATCCGATCATCGTTGCATGACGCATGACCTGTGGTCGACGCTGAACCGCAAGATGCTGGATTACCTGGCATCAGTGACTTTGTCCGATCTGGTGGAGAAGCAGCGCAAGAAAGTTGCGGCGCAAGCAGCCAAGTCGGATTCGAAGACCGTTTCGTTCAATGTTGCCCAGGCCGCCTGAGTTAGACCATGTCGACGCTTTACTTCGACCATAACGCGACCACACCGCTGGATCCGTTTGTGCTTGAAGCCATGTTGCCTTACATGGGGGCGAACTTCGCCAATGCGTCGGCAACCTACACGGCGGGTCGTGAGGCACGCCGCGCTGTTGATCTGGCGCGTGAACAGGTGGCAGCCGCCATTAATGCTGATCCCTCAGAAGTGATTTTTACTGCAAGCGGTAGTGAAGCCAATAATCTGTTGGTGCGTGGCTATGCCGATGCCTGGCATGCCGAAGCGGGTAAGCCAGCCGGTGTTGCCTATACGTCGATTGAACACCCTTGTGTGGCTCAACCTGTGCGCGCTTTAGGCCGTGCCGGTTGGGCTGTGAAAGAACTAGCCGTGAATAAATCGGGTGTCGTTGAAATGGACGGCATATCGGGACTGCCTGCGCAAACGCGTTTGTTGTCTGTGATGTCTGCGAATAATGAAACCGGTGTGCTGCAACCTGTAGCCAAACTCGCTGGGCAATTCAAAGCAGATCGTGACCCTTCGTGCTGTTTTCATACCGATGCAGTGCAGGCTTTTGGTAAACACCCTTTGAGCTTCCGTGATCTGAATTCCGCGGGTGTCGATGCGTTGACCCTCTCTGCGCACAAGATTGGCGGTCCTAAAGGTGCCGCTGCGCTGGTGCGCGATCGTCAGTTGCCGCTGATGCCGCTGGTGTATGGCGGTGGTCAGGAGCAGGGATTGCGTTCCGGTACGGAGAACGTTGCTGCCATCGTTGGTTTCGGTGTTGCCTGTGCGCGTGCCGTGACGCATCTTGAAGCGCGCATCGCCCAGGCCAGAATTTTGCAACAACATCTGGAAGCCTGGCTTAAAATCCGTGGCGCTGTGGTTTTCTCGGACACGGCTGCGCGTTTGCCCAATACAACGTTTGCGGCGTTTCCCGGTATCGATGGCGAAACCCTGGTGTCGCTTCTGGATCGTCAAGGCATTGCGATTTCGAGTGGCGCCGCCTGTGGGTCAGGCAAAAGCGGCGTGTCTGCAGTGCTGCTGGCGATGGGTATAGATCCGCTGCTGGCAAAGGGTGCGATTCGTATGAGCCTGGGCATGATGCCTTCCGGTGCAAACACAATTGAAGAAGTTGATCGTTTACTCGGTCAGCTGGATAAAGTTTTGAGTCAGCTGCAGCGCTTTGCTGCTGTTGCCTGACGTTTTCTCTGGAGCAAATGATGAAGTTCCCTATCTATTTGGATTATTCGGCAACCACCCCAATCGATCCACGCGTGGTCGAGGCCATGATGCCGTACCTGACCGAGAAGTTCGGCAATCCGGCATCGCGTTCTCACCAATATGGTTGGGATGCTGAAACGGCTGTTGAAAATGCCCGTAACGAAGTGGCTGCACTGGTGAATGCGGACCCTAAGGAGATTGTCTGGACTTCGGGTGCTACCGAAGCCAACAATCTGGCGATCAAGGGTGCGGCGAACTTTTATCAGGGCAAGGGTAAGCACCTCATTACGCTGAAAACAGAACACAAGGCGGTTCTGGACACGATGCGTGAGCTGGAGCGCCAGGGATTCGAAGCGACTTATCTTGATGTGCTGCCGAATGGTCTGGTCGATATGGCTGCACTGGAAGCTGCGCTGCGCCCAGATACTATTCTGGTGTCGATCATGGCCGTGAACAATGAAATCGGTGTGGTCCAGCCGATTGCCGAGATTGGTGAGCTGCTGCGTAGCAAGGGCATTCTGTTCCATGTGGATGCGGCTCAGGCTACTGGCAAGATTGATATCGATCTGTCGAAGCTCAAGGTTGATCTGATGAGCTTTTCGGCGCACAAGACCTATGGCCCTAAGGGCATTGGTGCGTTGTATGTGCGCCGTAAGCCACGGGTGCGTCTTGAAGCGCAGATGCATGGTGGTGGCCACGAACGTGGTATGCGCTCGGGCACGCTGGCAACGTTCATGATTGTGGGTATGGGTGAAGCATTTCGCCTGGCGCGTCTGGAAATGCATGAAGAAAACAAGCGCATCACTGCGCTGCGCGATCGTTTGCTTAAGGGCTTCTCTGACATGCCCGAGATCTATGTGAATGGCGATTTGACCCATCGTGTGCCGCATAACCTGAACGTGAGCTTTGCTTATGTCGAAGGCGAGTCGCTGATTATGGCGGTGCGTGACATTGCTGTTTCCTCTGGCTCGGCCTGTACGTCGGCGTCGCTCGAACCCTCGTATGTGTTGCGCGCACTGGGTCTGACGGACGAGCTGGCACATTCATCGATCCGTTTTTCGATTGGCCGCTTTACCACGGAAGAAGAGATCGACTACACGGTCGATCTGCTGCATAAACAAATCGGACGCCTACGTGAAATGTCTCCCCTGTGGGAGATGGTTCAGGAAGGTATCGACCTCAATACGGTTCAATGGGCTGCCCACTAAAGCAGCTGATCTTATTCAAAGGAGTCTCTCATGGCATATAGCGTTAAGGTCATTGACCACTACGAAAATCCCCGCAACGTTGGTTCGTTCGATAAGGAAGAAGCTGGCGTAGGCACTGGTATGGTGGGCGCACCGGCCTGTGGCGATGTAATGAAGCTGCAGATCAAAGTCAACAAGGAAGGCGTGATTGAAGACGCCAAGTTCAAGACCTATGGTTGTGGCTCTGCGATTGCTTCCAGCTCTCTGGTGACCGAATGGGTGAAGGGCAAGAATCTGGATGAAGCCCTGGAGATCAAGAACACGGCGATTGCTGAAGAGCTGGCGCTGCCACCGGTAAAAATCCACTGTTCGATTCTGGCCGAAGACGCCATCAAGGCAGCGGTTGCCGATTACAAGAAGAAACAGGAATCCTGAAAAGGAGATTGCGATGAGCGTGACCATGACTGAACGTGCCGCTACCCATGTGGGTAAGGCACTGGCACAACGTGGCAAAGGCGTTGGCCTGCGCCTGGGTGTGCGGACGGCGGGTTGTTCCGGTATGGCTTACCGTCTGGAGTATGTGGATGACCTGGCCGATGACGATTCGGTTTTCGAATGCCACGGGGTAAAGGTCGTGGTTGACCCGAAAAGCCTGGCTTATCTGGATGGTACGGAACTGGATTTTGTGCGTGAAGGTCTCAACGAAGGCTTCAAGTTCAACAATCCGAACGTGAAGGATGAGTGCGGTTGCGGCGAGTCGTTCCATGTCTGATGTAAGTGCTGCCCCCGCTGTTGCCATAACGGCCGATCTGCTGGGGGCAGACTTTTTTACGCTGCTGGGGTTGCCTAAGCGTTTCGAGCTGGATACGGTGGCGCTGGATGCGCGCTTTCGTGAGCTGCAACGGGAGGTTCATCCGGATCGATTCGCGGCTGCCGATGATGCGGCCCGCCGTGCATCGATGATGCTGGCGACACAGATCAATGCGGCGTATCAGACCCTGCGGTCGCCCCTAAAACGCGCCAGTTACTTGCTGGAACAGGCCGGAGTAGACATCGGTGCCGAATCCAATACAGCCATGTCTCCCGAGTTTCTGATGAGCCAGATGATGTGGCGGGAGCAGGTGTCTGACGCCCGGGGTGATAAGAATCTTGCCGAGCTGGAGCGCCTGCAGGCTGAAATCGCCGATGATATCCGTGATGCTTATAGTGATCTGGCGGGTGCGCTCGATAGAGAAAATCGTGCACAGGATGCGGTTGAGGGTGTGCGGCGCCTAATGTTTCTGGAAAAATTACGGGAAGAGATCGAAGACGCGGTTTTTGCGCTCGAAGATCTTTAACTTTTACGCTTAAAGATTGTTGTTGATTCTATGGCACTACTGCAAATCGCCGAACCTGGCCAAAGCCCTTTACCACACGAGACGCGGTATGCCATTGGTATTGATCTGGGCACCACCAATTCACTGGTTGCCAGTGTGCGCCAGGGTATGTCTCATGTGATGAATGACGCCGAGGGTAGAGCGCTGGTGCCTTCGGTGGTGCGTTATCAGGAAGATGGTTCAGTGCTGGTTGGCTACGATGCACTCAAAGCCATTGCCAAAGATCCCAAGAATACGATTGCTTCTGTCAAACGCCTGATGGGTCGTTCGCTAACAGATATCGCGCATCGCGAGAATTTACCGCTAGACCTGGTGGATAACCCGGGAATGGTGAGTGTTAAAACCCGCCAGGGCGTTAAAACACCCGTTGAGGTGTCCGCAGAGATTCTGCGCGTGCTGAACGAGCGCGCACAGCAGACCTTGAAGCAGGATATCGTGGGTGCGGTGATTACCGTACCGGCTTATTTTGATGACGCCCAACGGCAGGCGACTAAAGATGCCGCCCGTCTGGCTGGTTTGAATGTGCTTCGTCTGCTGAACGAACCGACGGCAGCTGCGGTGGCTTATGGTCTGGATAACGCTTCTGAAGGCGTTTATGCCGTTTACGACCTGGGTGGCGGCACCTTTGATATTTCAATCCTGCGTCTAACGCGTGGCGTGTTTGAGGTGTTGGCCACCGGTGGCGATTCTGCACTGGGCGGTGATGACTTTGACCGCCGTATTTACTGCTGGGTCCTGGATCAGGCCAAACTGAAGTCACCACCAACGATTGAAGATACCGCGCTGTTGCTGTTGCGCTCGCGCGAGGCTAAAGAGTATCTGTCGACGCACCCGGAAGCACCCATTACGGCACGTCTGGCGTCCGGCGAGATCCTTGATGTCACCATTGATATGGCAACCTTTGCCGAGATCAGCCAGACCCTGGTGTCAAAAACGCTGCAGCCTGTTAAGAAAACATTGCGCGATGCCGGTCTGCGCCCTGAAGAGATTCAAGGGGTGGTGATGGTGGGCGGCGCAACCCGTATTCCATTGATACAGCGTGCGGTTGGCGAGTTTTTCAAGCAGGAACCACTGAACAATCTGGACCCGGATAAAGTCGTTGCGTTGGGTGCAGCCATTCAGGCCAATCTGCTGGCCGGTAATCGTGCGCCCGGAGAAGACTGGTTGCTGCTGGATGTAATTCCGCTGTCACTGGGTCTGGAGACTATGGGTGGTCTGATTGAAAAGGTGATTCCCCGTAATTCGACCTTGCCCGTTGCCCGTGCCCAGGAATTTACAACGTATCGTGATGGGCAGACCGCCATGATGGTGCATGTGGTTCAGGGTGAGCGAGAGCTTGTTGATGACTGTCGTTCTCTGGCCCGTTTTGAATTGCGTGGCATCCCACCCATGGTGGCCGGTGCCACACGTATACGCGTAACCTTTCAGGTAGATGCCGACGGCTTACTGTCGGTAACCGCGCGGGAACAGACTTCAGGCGTTGAAGCGCATGTAGAAGTGAAACCATCTTATGGCCTATCGGATGATCAGATTACCGGCATGCTCAAGGCATCGGTCGATCATGCCCGTGATGACGCACAGACCCGTGCGCTGAAGGAAACCCAGGTCGATGCACAGCGACTGATCGAGGCGGTGCGTTCGGCATTAGCTGAAGACCGCCATCTGCTGAACGAGCAGGAATTTCAACTGATCGAGTCGGGTATTGTTAAATTACAAACGGCCAGCCTGTCAGGAAATCGACGTCAGATTACGATTGCCATGGACGATCTGGATGCGGACTGTAAGGAATTTGCTGGCCGCCGAATGAACCAGGCGGTTAATCGTGCGTTAGCCGGCAAATCGATTGATTCGGTGGAAGAAGCTATTCAGGATCTGCACCAGACAGCCAATGCACCGGTTAAGGATACGAAATGACACAAATGATCATCTTGCCTCACGCAGAATACTGCCCGGATGGGGCGGTTCTTGAAGCCCCTGTGGGCGAATCGATTTGTGAGGTGCTGCTCAGCAACGGGATTGAAATCGAACATGCCTGTGAGTGTTCTTGCGCCTGCACGACCTGTCACGTGATTGTGCGCGAAGGTTACAACTCGCTGAATGAACCAGAAGAGCTTGAAGAAGACTTGCTGGATAAGGCCTGGGGTCTGGAACCGGAGTCCCGGCTTTCCTGTCAGGCAATTGTTGCCGAAACGCCGCTGGTGGTTGAAATTCCCAAGTATTCGATCAACATGACCCGTGAAGGGAAACGTTAATCATGGGACTGAAGTGGACTGATACGCTGGACATTGCAGTGGCACTGATCGAAGCTCATCCCGATCAGGATCCGACAAAGATTAATTTTGTTGACCTGATGCAGTGGGTGATGACGCTCCCCGACTTTGACGATGAGCCAAGTCGCTGTGGTGAGCGTATTCTGGAAGCGATTCAACAAACCTGGATCGACGAACTGTAAGGAGGTTGCTATGGAAACCCCGATTCATTCGATGAACAGTCTGTTCAAGCAACTGGGTTTGCCCAGTGAAACGGCGGAAGTCGATGCCTTTATCGAGTTTCATCGACCGCTGCCGGATCATTGTCTGCTGCATGAAGCGGCATTCTGGACAGCATCTCAGGCCACTTTTCTGGCAGAAGAAATCGAAGACGATGCCGATTGGGCCGAGGTGGTTGACGAGCTCAATGCCCGTTTGAGAAACCCGGTTTAAACTGCTTTCCGCGTCTTTTAAGCTTTAAACGGCGGGGTAGAGGGTCAGTATGCTTTCCAGCCCGCCGTGATTGATGGCGTGTGTCGCCTTGGCTTGTGTGGCCGGTTTAGCATGATAGGCCACTGATGTGCCGGCTTCGGCCATCATCAGCAGGTCATTCGCACCATCGCCTACCGCCATGATCTGGTCTTTGGAGAGACCGAATTCTTTACTCAGTTGCAGGAGCTTATCGGCTTTGGCCTGTGCATCAACAATGTCACCAACCACCTTGCCGGTGAGTTTGCCGCTGACGATTTCAAGTTCGTTGGATGTGGCAAAGTCGAGCCCCAGCTCGATGCGCAGGCGTTCGGTGAAGTAGGTAAAGCCACCGGAAAGCAATGCAGTATGAACATTGGCCGCTTGCAGGGCTTCGAGAAGCTCGCGGGCACCCGGGTTTAATAACAAGCGCTCTGAAAATACGCGAGCCAGCACTTGGGCATTGAGTCCCTCGAGGATGGCGACCCGTTTCTGCAGGCTTTCACGATAATCCAGTTCGCCCCGCATGGCAGCTTCGGTAATGGCAGAGACTTCAGCTTTACGTCCGGCAAAATCAGCCAACTCATCAATACACTCGATATTGATCAGGGTGGAGTCCATGTCGAACACCACCAGTTTGAAATCGTTAATTGTTCGACCGGCTGCAACCACACCCCAGTCCAGTTGTTCGTTGTTTAGGCTCTGGTGCAGTGCTTCCGGCATCGATTGTGTCGTTATGCCGGTGAAGCGTACCGCCTGCATGCCTTGCGGCTTGACTGCTGCGGGCTGCAGTGCTGATTGAATGGCTTCAATCAGATAAGTCGGTACAGGACCACCATAAACAACCAGATCGAACATGATGCTTAGCCTTTGCGGGTAGCAAGAATAGGGCGCAGGCGTTCTGCGGCATCGCGGATCATCTGTTCAGTGGTGTCCCAATTGACGCAGCCATCGGTAACCGAGCAGCCGTAAGTCATCTGGCTGCGATCGGCCAGAATTGGCTGGTTGCCCGCCACCAGGTTGGATTCGATCATGAGACCGGTAATGTTCTTGTTGCCGGCAACGATCTGGCCAATCACATCCGCCATAACCAGCGGTTGCAGTTCGGGATTCTTGTTGCTGTTGGCGTGCGAACAGTCGACGATGACATTAGGTAATAGTTTGGCTTTGGTCATGGCATTTTCTGCCAGAGTCACCGAGACGGTGTCGTAATTCGGACGACCATCACCGCCGCGCAGCACGATATGACCGTAGGGGTTGCCCTTGGTCCGCACGATGGCAACACGACCGTCTCCGTTGATGCCCAGGAAGCTATGGGGGCGGCTTGCTGAAAGAATGGCGTTGATAGCGATGCTTAGGTCGCCGTTGGTGCCGTTCTTGAAGCCGACCGGGGTAGATAGACCCGAAGACATTTCCCGGTGGGTTTGAGATTCAGTCGTCCGTGCACCAATGGCGTTCCAGGCAATGAGGTCGCCCAGGTATTGCGGTGAAATCGGGTCGAGGGCTTCGGTACCGGCGGACAACCCGAGTTCATTAACGGCGAGCAGGAATTCGCGGGCCTTGGCCATACCGGCATCGACCTTGAATGAATCATCCATGTCCGGGTCGTTGATGTACCCCTTCCAGCCGACGGTGGTACGGGGTTTCTCAAAATAAACACGCATCACGATCATGAGTGCATCGGACACCTCATCCGATAGCGCCTTGAGTCGGCGGGCATAGTCGATGCCGGCGACCGGATCATGAATAGAGCAGGGGCCAACGACGACGAATGGGCGAGGGTCCCGGTGTTCCAGAATGTCGATGAGCGCAGCACGACTTTGAGCAACGGTCTGGGCCGCTTTGGTGCTCAGCGGGAGTTGCTGCTGAATCGCCTCTGGCGTTGGCATCGGGTCAAAAGCGGCAATGTGCAGATTGCTGATCGGCTGTTGGGTACTCTGGGTCATGATATGAGTTTCCGGTGGTGCGTTATCTAACTATTTATTCTTGCTACTGGTTTTGGCCAGAGCAGCAGGAGGTTTTTCCAATGCACTGCAAAATTCGCGGAATGCCTGGATGCGCAAAGACAAAGAGGGCATATGTCGTGAAAGAATAATTCTATCCTGCCCGGCGAGTTTAAGGTCGCGCCGGTTCTGGATAAGCCAGAGCATGGTCATGGGGTCTGCCGGTGTCTGTGGACCGAACTGGATGACGATCTGATCCTGCGACATATCCACTTTGGTCATGCCCCAGTATTTGGCCTGCAGTCGAATCTGATGAGTTGCCATCAGCGATTCTGCCTGCGGTGGTAGCGCACCAAAGCGATCGATCAGTTCTTCCTGCATCAGTGTGAGCTCTTCGGCATCATCACTATTTGCCAGGCGCTTATAGAGGTTAAGGCGTTCATGGACGTCCGGACAATAAGCATCCGGCAGCAGGGCGGGCACATGCAGGTTGATCTCGGTGCCGATACCCAGTGGTTGGCTCAGATCCGGTGTCTCGCCGGCCTTCATGGCTTTAACCGCGCGGTTGAGCATTTCGGTGAAGAGGGCAAAACCCACTTCCTGAATTTCACCGGATTGCGAATCCCCGAGGACTTCACCAGCACCGCGGATCTCCAGATCGTGCATGGCGAGGTAGAAACCGGAGCCGAGCTCTTCCATCATCTGGATCGCTTCTAGGCGTTGCTTGGCTGCTTTGGTCAGCCCTTTCATTTCCTGCACCATCAGATAGGCATAGGCCTGATGGTGGGAGCGACCCACACGGCCACGCAACTGGTGCAACTGGGCCAGGCCGAATTTGTCTGCGCGGTTGATCAGGATGGTGTTGGCGTGCGGGTTATCAATACCGGTTTCAATGATGGTGGTACAGAGCAGCACGTTGGCACGCTGCTGCGTGAAATCACGCATGACCCGTTCCAGTTCGCGCTCATTCATCTGGCCGTGGCCAATGACAATGCTGGCTTCCGGTACCAGTTTGGTCAGCCGTTCACGCATGTTCTCGATGGTGTCAACTTCGTTGTGCAGGAAGTAGACCTGGCCACCGCGGTTGAGTTCGCGCAGGATGGCTTCGCGGATGATGCCGTCGGACAGATTGTGTACAAAGGTCTTGATGGCCAGTCGCTTTTGCGGTGCCGTGGCGATCACCGAGAAATCTCTCAGGCCTTCCAGCGACATGGCCAGCGTGCGCGGAATTGGTGTAGCGGTGAGTGTGAGTACATCTACTTCAGCACGCAGGGCTTTGAGCTGTTCTTTCTGTTTGACGCCGAAACGGTGTTCTTCATCGATGATGAGTAAGCCTAGGCGGGAGAATTTGATGTCGTTCTGAATCAGACGGTGGGTGCCGATGACGATATCAGCCCGTCCATCAGCCATTTCATCCAGCGCGGCCTGACTTTCTTTGGCAGAGCGGAATCGTGACAGTTCAACCACTTTCACCGGCCAATCTGCAAAGCGATTGCGGAAGTTCTCGGCATGCTGCTCGCAGAGCAGGGTGGTGGGGCAGAGTACAGCGACCTGTTTGCCACCGGCTACTGCGGCAAAGGCCGCCCTCAGAGCCACTTCGGTTTTGCCAAACCCTACGTCACCACAGACCAGGCGATCCATCGGTTGCCCGGAGCGCATATCGGATAAGACGGCATCAATGGCCACGGCCTGATCGATGGTTTCTTCAAAGCCGAAACCATCGGCAAAGCGTTCGTAGTCACCTTCATCGAAATGGAAGGCGTGACCCTGACGAGAAGCGCGTGCGGCATAGAGTGCCAGGAGCTCTGCGGCCGTATCGCGCGCCTGCATGGCCGCTTTACGCTTGGCTTTTTCCCATTGACCGCTACCTAGGGTATGGATCGGGGCATGATCTGGATCGCCACCAGAATAGCGGCTGATCAGATGCATCTGGGCGACAGGCACATAGAGCTTGGCTTCGTTGGCGAATTCCAGCATCATGAACTCAGTATCACCATCGCCCAGATCCAGGTGGGTGAGTCCCTGATAGCGGGCAACACCATGGGTTTCATGGACAACGGGGTCACCGATACGAAGTTCGGTGAGGTCACGCAACCAGTTATCTGCACTCGCCTTTTTGCGTGATTGTTTTTTGCGGCGGGGTGTACCGGCAAACAGCTCTGTTTCAGTAACGATCGCTAGGTCCGGGGTGGCGAATCCCTGGTGCAACGGTCCGGTCAGGAGCTGTAGTTTGTCGTCTGCATCGAGCGCAGCGCTCAGTGATTCTATGGGGTGTACAACGAAGGCACCTTCTTGCAGAAGCGCCAGAATGCTTTCTCGGCGGCCGGGGGTTTCTGCCATGACCAGCACTTTGCCGGCATGTTGCTGTGTAAACGCCCGGAAAGCTTCTAACGGGTCTTCACGGCGGCGGTCCAGGCCGATTGCCGGTAGTTCCGGGAAGACATTCTTATCAGCTTCGGATTCAGCCGCCGCCAGCAGGATGCGTGGGGTGTGCTGAATTTCCTTGAAGAAGGTTTCTTCATTGAGGAATAGCGACTCCGGCGGCAGCAGAGGTCGCTCTTTTTCACCCTGGTGAAAGGTATAGCGGGAACGGACTTCCTGCCAGAAGCTCTGGATCGGGGTGCTGAGCTCGGAGGTGAAGACCACCAGGGGCGGGTTGGCCGCATCTGCCCCCATCAGGTAATCGATAAGTGTGGCGGTTTCGTTGTCTTCAAAAAACAGGGGGAGGTAATACTCGATTCCTGCCGGAAGTGTGCCCTGTGAGACATCACGATAGACGCCGGTTTTTGCCGGGTCGCCCTCGAACACCTCGCGAAATCGCTGGCGGAACAGCGTGCGGCTTCGATCATCGGTAGGGAATTCACGGGCGGGTAGCAATTCGATTTCCGGTACCGGGAATAACGTGCGCTGTGTATCGACATCAAAGGTTTTGATGCTTTCGATTTCCTTATCGAACAGATCTAGACGAAATGGCAGCATGCTGCCCATTGGGAACAGGTCGATCAAGCCGCCCCGTATGGAGAACTCGCCTTGAGAAATAACGTTGGTGACTGCCTGATAGCCCGCAAGTGCCAGCTGGGCGCGTAACGCCGACTCATCGAGCACTTGTTTCTGGGTGAAACTGAACGAGTGTGCCGCCAGGAAGGCCGGTGGCGGCAGGCGATGCAAGGCGGTTTGTACCGAAGCCAGCAGAATGTCGCATTCACCACGCTGTAGCGCAGACAAAGTGGCCAGCCGTTCGGAAATGAGATCGTGGTGCGGTGAAAACGGATCGTAGGGTAGGGTTTCCCAATCCGGGAACTGGCGGATCCGGGATGTCGGTATTAACCACTGCAGTTCTTCGAAGAGGCGCTGGCGTTCAAGGGCATCTGCGGTAAAGACCACCAGCAATGGCTGCGTTTTAACACGCGCCAGTTCGGCAATTAATAGGCTTTGAGCGCCGGTTGCGACGCCACGAATGGTGTGGCGGTGACCGATATCCGGCAGGCGTACAGGCAAAACACCGCTGGGGAGTTCTGGTAGACGGAAGTTTTGTTGCGGACTGGGGGTGGAATCCTGGGGCATAGGGCCTGTTACACAATTTAAAACAAAGCAGAAGGCCGAAATTATAGGCGATTGGTAGAATACGGGGATGTCTGCACAATACTTCGCCATCATTCCTGCCGCGGGTTCCGGTAGCCGCTTTGGTGCGCCTTTACCCAAGCAATATCTGACCATTAATGGCCTACCTATTATCCGGCACGCTATTGATGCGTTGTTGGCAGATGCGCGTATTAGCCGTGTGGTGGTGGTGCTGTCGCCTGAAGACCAGGATTGGTCTGAGGCTTGTATGCCTGCTGATATGCCGGAACGTGTCAGCGTCATTCGCCAAGGTGGTGCAACGCGAGCCGAGAGCGTAACTAATGGAATCAATTGGTTATCGAACGAATCTAATGTTGGTTATAACGATTGGATTCTGGTGCATGACGCTGCGCGCCCCTGTCTTGCACCTGCGCAACTTGATGCATTGATAACGTCTTTGAGTGATGACCCGGTGGGTGGTTTGCTGGCGATTCCTGTTGCCGATACCGTTAAACGTGCCGATTCGGCGCACCGGGTGGAAGCCACCGTTGATCGCCGACCGCTCTGGCAGGCACAAACCCCCCAGATGTTTCGCCTCGATTTACTGCAACAAGCCCTGGGTGCCATTGATTTAGCTGTGGCTACCGACGAGTCGTCTGCCGTAGAGGCTTTGGGTTATGCGCCTAAACTGGTTGCAGGCAGTTTAGCGAATCTTAAAGTGACTTATCCCGCTGATTTATCGCTCGCGACGGCGATTATTAACAGCAACGCCAACAATTACTAGGAAACAGGTTATTTATGCTCCGTATTGGACAAGGTTACGATATTCACGCGCTGGTGCCTGACCGCCCATTGATTATTGGGGGTGTGACCATTCCTCACACGCATGGCCTGGATGGCCATTCGGATGCCGATGTGCTGTTACATGCGATTACTGATGCTTTGCTGGGCGGTGCCGCGTTGCGCGATATCGGATTCCACTTTCCTGATACCGACCCGGCCTTTGCCGGCGCCGATTCACGTGCCTTGTTACGGGAAGCCATGAAGCGCGTGGAGGCTGCGGGCTATGGTGTGCTTAATATTGATAGCACGGTGATTGCCCAGAGCCCCAAACTGTCTGCGCATGTGCCCGCCATGATTGCCAACATTGCCGCTGATCTGGGTTTGCCGGAAAAAGACATCAACGTCAAAGCAAAAACCAACGAGCAACTGGATGCGGTGGGTCGTAAAGAAGCCATCGTTGCCCAGGCCATTGTGTTGCTGGGTGAACTGGCTGACGAAGAAGACCACGATCACGATGATCACTGACCTGATTTGATCGCTCAGTTGATGCCAAGACTACTCAGCCTGGAAACTGTGACAGACCGTGGTGCCTTCGCACTCTGGTCCGGTGACGTATTGGACTTTAAAGTGACCACAGCGGTATGCCATGAGTTCAACTGTCCGAGCGGTCAGCCGCATGCCGAAACTCTGCTGCCTGCCGTACGAGAGGGGTTGAATACCTTAGGTTGGACACTGGACTCTCTGGATGCCATCGTTTTTGATGCAGGGCCCGGTATGTTTACTGGCCTAAGGGTTTCAGCTGCGCTGGCTCAAGGCCTGGCCGTAGCGCTGGGTAAGCCGTTGATTCCGGTGTCTTCACTCGAAGTGTTGGCTGAATCTGCAAACGAACAGACTGGCGCAAGCACAATCCTGACCCTGCTGGACGCACGTATGAACCAGATATATGCAGGTGGCTGGACGAAATCCGCTACCGGGTGGCAGGCATTGTTCGAAGCATGTCTGGTCAACCCGGATGGGCTTGATCAATTACCCGTGTTACCTGAGCCTTATGTTGCCGCTGGAACGGGAGTTGATGAATATGCGCCCGTAAAACCCTGGCTAGAGAGCGAGGGCATCGCAGATGCTGCGGTACGCTATCCATCGGCTATTGCTTTGGCGCGGTTGGGTGCCATCCGCTTTGCTGCCGGACAGCTGACCGATCCTTCGGATGCCGTTCCGGTCTACGTCCGTGATCGTGTGGCTCTAACTACGGCCGAACGGGCTGCAGGCGAAAGTCTTTAATCCGTGACGTTGCCAATGATCCAGCCGATGTGTGCGGCTGATATACCTCAAGTCGGCTGGATTGAGGCCTTGCAGCATCATGTGCCATGGTCTGCCCAGAGCTTTGCCGATGCCCTGGCTTCCGGTTGGCACTGCCGTGTACTGAAAATCCAGGACGATCAGATTCTAGGCTACTGCGTTTGCATGACTGCAGGCGATGACGAAGAGCTGCTTACGATCACCGTGGGACCCGATCAGACGGGTCAAGGTTATGGGAGGCAGCTGATGCAGGCAGTGGTCTCCGGTGCCCGTATGCGTCAGGCGAGGCAGCTTTTTCTGGAAGTCAGAGAGAGCAATCAGGTGGCCATCAACCTCTACGCGACAATGGGCTTTAAAATAGTCGGTATGCGCAAGAACTACTATCCAACGCCTGCTGACCCGGCGCAACAACGCCTTGCGGGAAGAGAGCATGCCTTGCTGATGAGTCTGGTATTGACGGAATCGCTCACATGAATAACTTTCGTCGCGAACTATCGTACGGGCAGTGGCTTGAGGCACTGGGCGTTGATCCTTTCTGGATTGTTGATGAACAACCTGCTGTAAAAGCCGCTGAAGCTGTTGTTGCAAGCGTGGTTTCCGATGTGCCGCCTGATTGCCCAACCCTCGATGGTCACATCAAATCCTGCAAGCAATGTGGTCTGGCTCGTCATCGCAAACAGGCCGTACCCGGCTCAGGTGATCTAACCGCCGAATGGTTATTGGTAGGCGAAGCGCCAGGTTCCGATGAGGATAAGGCGGGTCTGCCATTTGTGGGTCAATCGGGTAAATTGCTGGATGCCATGCTGGCCGCACTGGATCTGAAGCGCGATCAGGGTGTTTACCTGACGAATGCCGTGAAGTGTCATCCGGAAGAGAACCGGACACCGACTTCTGCCGAAATTGATGCCTGTAACGAATTTTTAAACCAGCAGATTGCCCAGATCCAGCCCAAAATCATTCTTGCTTTGGGACGCTCGGCCGCGTATGCACTGTTGGGGCAGGAAGGCTCCATACCGAGCTTGCGGGGTGCCGTGCATTATCGCCAGCAGGATGCGCAGAAGATTCCGGTCGTGGTGACTTACCATCCGGCTTACCTGCTAAGAGAGCCTGCCGAAAAATGGAAAACCTGGCAGGATCTCTTGCTGGCTAAGAAAACGCTCGATGCTTAATGTGACGTGCAGTCATCGAGATGACAGGCGTCATCTCGAATCCGTTGATTGGCATCAAAGCGGCGTTTCACCAGATACATTGTGCCGGCAACAAATAGGCCGAACGTCACGATCACCGTGTAAATACTACAGTCTGCCCAGATTAGTACCGCATAGAGACCGGTCATCATAAGAATGGCCAGGTTTTCGTTGAAATTCTGAACTGCAATGGAGTGACCCGCACCCATCAGAATATGGCCACGATGTTGTAGCAGGGCATTCATCGGCACGACAAAGAAACCAGACAGGGCGCCAATGATGATCAGCAAGGGAATGGCGCTCCACAGGCTGGTCGAGAAATTCATCAGCATGACGACAAAGCCCATGGCGATCCCCATTGGGATAACCCGTACGGATTTACGCAGGGTGATCATGCGTGCAGCCATGGCGGCACCGACAGCAACACCGATAGCGGTAACGCCCTGCAGCATGGAGGCTTTGCCCAGATCGTAGCCAAGCGCATCAGCGGCCCAACGAATCACGATAAATTGCAGTGTGGCACCGGCACCCCAGAAGAGGGTCGTCGTGGCGAGGGAAATCTGACCGAGCTTATCGCGCCACAGCAGTTTTAGGCAGTGGTTGAACTCATGAAACAGGTGCTTTGGCTTGAGAGAAAGGGGCACGTGATCGACCTTGGTGTCGGGGATGTAGAGATTAAATACCGCCGCCAAAACGTAGATACCGGTAATGATCATCAAGGATGCTTCAAGCACCGAATCAATCGGTGTGTCGATCATCGGCATATCGAAGCTGAGTAGGGCAGATGCAATATGCGGGTTAATAAGTGCACCCCCTGCAACGGTACCCAGAATGATGGCGAGCACCGTGAGGCCTTCGATCCAGCCATTGGCAACAACCAGCAGGCGATGTGGTAACAGTTCAGTCAGGATGCCATATTTGGCTGGGGAGTACGTGGCCGCGCCCAGGCCGACTACTGCATAGCCCAGAAGCGGATGCGCCCCCAGGAAGACCATCAGGCAACCAATAATCTTGATGCTGTTGGAGATCAGCATGACCTTGCCCTTGGGCATGGAGTCGGCAAATGCCCCCACAAAACCGGCAAGAACCACATAAGAAACTGTGAATAAGAGCTTTAACATTGGGTCGAACCACAGCGGTGATTGCATTTCATGAAGTGCAAAAATTGCTGCGATCAGTAGTGCGTTATCTGCCAGCGCTGAAAAAAACTGCGCCGCCATGATGATAAAAAACCCAAATGGCATGCTTCTCGCCCGTAAAAACCAGACCGCTTTATAGCATGAATCTCATGACATTCGATTGTGCGCCGCAGCGAACCAGTACGGTGTGTGGGTAGAGCAGGTAGAATCGCACAATCATGAATTTAAGCAGCGTGCCTAGTTCGCCCAGACCGATCATTGCCGAGTTTTCCGGTAAGGCGCTGATGCATAACGTTCAGCGGGCGCGGGCGTTGGCGCCTGAGGGCGCCAAGGTATTTGCCGTGATCAAGGCAGATGCTTATGGGCATGGCTTAGCCGAAGTCGCCCAGCGAATTGGCCCAGCGGTGGATGGCTTCGCAATCCTGGAGCTGTCTGCGGCTCAATGGCTGCGAAAACATGGCTTCGAACAACCGATTGTGATGCTGGAGGGCTTTTTCACCCAGGACGAGCTTGGGTTATTTAGCCAGCTGGGTTTAAGCACGGTAGTTCATCGCGTTGATCAGATTCAATCATTGGCCAACATACCTCTGTCTGAGCCGATTGATGTCTTTCTGAAAATCAATACCGGGATGAATCGGCTGGGTTTGCCCTTGGCCGAGGCCCAAGCGGCCCACGACCAGCTTGAATCGCTAAAGTCGGTACGAAGTGTCACGCTCATGACGCATTTCGCGGATGCCGATAATGCGCGTGGTACGGATTGGCAGCTAGAACGTTTGGCTGGTGTCTGGCCAGAGGCAACCGCATTACCGCTGTGTTTTGCTAATTCCGCCGCTTTGTTGGCAGGAAACAAAGAACGAAACCGACTGGGTGACTCAGTTCGTCCGGGCATCATGCTTTATGGTTCTTCACCCTGGGGTGCCCAAGATGCCTTAAAGACAGCGCATACGCTCAATTTACTGCCGGTACTGACGCTGAAAAGCAGGGTGATCGCTGTTCAGGATCTGCAAGCGGGTGAGCGTGTCGGCTATGGTGGCACTTTTGTTGCAGAACGCTCCATGAGAATAGGTGTCGTAGCCTGTGGTTATGCCGATGGCTACCCGCGCCATGCCAGTAATGCGGCGCCCATTCTGGTGAATGGTCAGCGTAGCAGGGTGCTGGGTCGGGTTTCCATGGATATGCTGTGCTGCGATCTGAGTGATATGCCAGAAGCCACTATTGGCTCACCAGTCACTTTGTGGGGCGAAGGTTTGCCCGCAGACGAAGTTGCTGATGCTGCAGGCACCATTGCCTATGAACTGTTCTGTGCTTTGGCGGCACGTGTTCCCAGAGTCTGGAAAGACTAGTCATGGCAAAAGCTAAATCGCTTTATATCTGTACCGAATGCGGATCGACCCAGCCTAAATGGCAAGGGCAGTGTCCGGACTGCAATGCCTGGAATACCCTGGTAGAAACTGTTGCCGAAAAGGCCGCTGCCAGTGCGCATCGTTTTGCCAGTCTGGCACCGGTAAGCGGTGTGCAAAGCCTGGGTAAAGTCGAAGCGCGCGAATCGCCGCGTCTCAGTTCAGGGATTGACGAATTTGATCGTGTGCTGGGTGGCGGCCTGGTGTCAGGCGGTGTTGTCCTGATTGGGGGTGATCCCGGTATCGGTAAGAGCACCTTGCTGTTGCAATGTCTGGCCGCCGTATCGAGCCGCGTGCCCGTGCTTTACGTGAGCGGCGAAGAGTCCGCTGAACAGATTGCGCTACGGGCCCAACGATTGGATGTCGACGCACCGGATTTACCGCTTTATGCGGAAATCAATCTGGAAAAGATTCTGGCAACGCTGCAATCTCGTCAACCCCGTGTGGCCGTGATTGATTCAATCCAGACGGTCTGGTCGGAAGCGCTGACATCAGCCCCGGGCTCGGTCGCTCAGGTGCGTGAGTGTGCCGCCCAACTGACACGGTTTGCTAAACAGCATGGGATTACGCTGCTCTTTGTGGGGCATGTCACCAAAGATGGTGCTTTAGCCGGGCCGCGTGTGCTTGAGCATATTGTTGACACCGTGCTCTATTTCGAAGGGGATACGCATTCGAGCTTCCGCCTGGTTCGTGCGTTTAAAAACCGCTTTGGTTCGGTAAACGAGCTGGGCGTGTTTGCCATGACCGAAAAGGGGCTCAAAGCCGTTTCCAATCCGTCTGCGCTGTTTCTGTCGCGCCATCCAGAGCCAGTGCCGGGTTCATCGATTGTGGTGACACAGGAAGGCTCACGTCCGCTGCTCGTGGAAGTGCAGGCGCTGGTCGATCAGGCGCTGGGTAATCCACGCCGTTTGACGGTGGGGTTGGAGTCGCAGCGCCTTTCGATGTTGCTGGCGGTGTTGCACCGTCATGTGGGCATTCATTGTGCAGATCAGGATGTGTACGTTAACGCGGTCGGTGGTGTGCGGATTAATGAACCGGCGGCTGATCTGGCCGTGATTCTGTCGATTCTGTCGTCTTTCCGGAATAAGCCGCTCGATCAGAAGCTCTGTGTCTTCGGCGAAGTGGGTTTGACCGGTGAGCTTCGCCCGTCACCCCGTGGTCAGGAACGGCTTAAGGAAGCCGCCAAACTCGGCTTCACGCATGCCTTGATTCCTGCGGCCAATGCCCCCAAATCACCGATTGCCGGTCTGACGGTGATTGCCGTACGCCGGCTTGATGAAGCTGTAGAGCGCGCCTTCGCGCTTTAGCTTATCCAGAATTCAGGAATCCTGATGTCTATTGATTTTTCGGTCCCACCGAAACCCCTGTTTGGCTACCGCAAATACTGGGCGCACCGTTTCGGTACGGCGCCATTTTTGCCGATGTCCCGTGCCGAGATGGATCAACTCGGCTGGGATGAATGTGACATCATTCTTGTCACGGGTGATGCGTACATCGATCATCCGAGCTTCGGCATGGCGCTGGTCGGGCGTCTTCTTGAAGCGCAGGGCTTCCGCGTCGGTATTATCAGCCAGCCAGACTGGCATTCAGCCAAAGATTTCCAGCGGCTCGGACAGCCCAAGCTGTTCTTCGGCATCACCGCCGGCAATATGGATTCGATGGTCAACCGCTACACGGCTGATCGCAAGATCCGCTCGGATGACGCCTATACGCCGAATGCCGAACCCAACAAACGGCCAGACCGGGCTGTGGTGGTTTATAGCCAGCGGGCACGGGAAGCCTATCCGGACACCACCGTGATTATCGGTTCCATTGAAGCCAGCCTGCGTCGAATTGCCCACTATGATTATTGGTCTGACAAGGTACGTCGCTCGGTGTTGCCGGACAGTAAGGCGGATCTGCTGATCTTCGGTAATGCCGAACGTGCATTGATCGAAGTGGCGCATCGTCTTGCCAAGGGCGAATCGGCAAACCAGATTCGTGATGTACGCGGTACGGCATTCATGACCCCTAAAAACTGGTTGCCCGGTGACGATTGGCAGGTCGTTGACTCTACGCAGATTGATCGGCCCGGTCGTATCGAACCACATACCGACCCTTATGCGATGGCTGAGGGCGGACCAACAACGCCTAAAGACGGCGCGCCGGCTGCAGCAACCTTAGTGCAAGAACAGCCCGTGCATATCGTGCCACGTGCGGCGCAGATCGCAGCGCATAAGAAGACACGCCAGCACACGGCTATCCGCTTGCCCGCCTACGAGCAGGTGAGCGTTGATCCGGTGCTCTACGCACACGCTTCGCGCGTGTTCCATCTGGAGTCCAATCCGGGTAATGCTCGGCCGCTGATCCAGGCGCATGGTGAGCGTAACGTCTGGTTGAATCCACCGCCCATTCCTTTAACGACTCCGGAAATGGATGGGGTGTTCGATTTGCCTTATGCGCGGGCACCGCATCCGTCATACGGCGATGCAAAAATCCCGGCCTGGGAGATGATCCGTTTTTCGGTGAATATCATGCGGGGCTGTTTTGGCGGCTGCACTTTCTGTTCGATCACCGAACACGAAGGCCGCATCATTCAAAGCCGTTCTGAAGACTCGATTCTCAAAGAGATCGAGGCAATTCGAGATAAGACCCCGGGTTTTACGGGCATCATTTCAGATGTGGGTGGCCCAACGGCCAACATGTATAAGTTGACCTGCAAAGACCCGAAAATCGAGGCTTCGTGCCGCAAGCTTTCGTGCGTCTATCCGGATATCTGCGATAACCTCAATACCGATCACGGGCCACTCATTCAGCTTTACAGAAAGGCGCGAGCACTGCCGGGGATCAAGAAAATTCTGGTAGGTTCGGGCCTGCGCTATGACCTGGCGGTCCGTTCGCCGGAATACATTAAAGAACTGGTGACGCACCATGTAGGCGGCTACCTGAAGATCGCCCCAGAGCATACCGAGACCGGGCCACTCTCCAAGATGATGAAACCGGGCATGGGCGCTTATGATCGCTTCAAACAATTGTTTGAAGCTGCTTCCAGGGCAGCGGGTAAAGAGCAGTATCTGATTCCGTATTTCATCGCGGCGCATCCGGGCACCAGTGACGAAGACATGCTGAATCTGGCGCTCTGGCTAAAACGGAACAACTTCCGCCTGGATCAGGTGCAGACATTCCTGCCCACACCGATGGCACTGGCCACAACGATGTATCACAGCCGCAAGAATCCGTTACGGGGTCTCAAGGGCGGCGGAGAAGATGTCGAGGTGATCCGCGAAGGTCGTCGCCGTCGTCTGCATAAAGCCTTTTTGCGTTATCACGACCCGGCAAACTGGCCGATGTTGCGCGACGCGCTTAATGCGATGGGGCGTGCAGATCTGATCGGTAACGGCAAGAAGCAGTTAATTCCTGCCTGGCAACCCAAAGGGGAAGGGGAGCGCGTAACGCGATCCTTGGCCTCTGCACCTTCTGCGACACCACGCTCTGGTCTGATGCGCCCTGGTGCGCGACTTGCGACAGGTGTTGGGTCCGGCACACAAAGAAAAGGGACTCCCTCGGGAGCCCCTGTGGCGAATCGGACAGCAAGACCGAGCGCTAAACGTTCACCCAAGCGTTGAGGTGCAAGCCGGGCAGCGCTTTGCCTCTAGCGGAATTTGCGTGCAGCATTCAGGACAGGCCTTGGTGTTTGGTGCTGCCTCTTCTTTGGGAATGAGCGTGTCCGCTGCTTTGTTGTAGCCCTTGACGACCCAGTACACGGCAAAGGCGATGATGAAGAAGCTGACCATGGCGTTAACGAATAGGCCATAGTTGAGGGTAACGGCACCCGCCGCTTTGGCGATAGCCGGTGTGGCATAGGGGCCGGGTGTGATGCCATCCTTGAGCACGACAAATAAGCTGGAGAAATCGAGGCCGCCCAGCAGTAGACCAAGCGGTGGCATGAGCACATCGTTGACCAGGCTGGTGACGATGGTGCCGAAGGCCGCACCAATAACAATACCCACAGCCATGTCGACCGCATTGCCGCGCACCGCAAATTTGAGAAAATCTTTAATCATCTGTTGTCCTCGACTACCGGTAAAATTAAGCAAACACCGAATCATACAAAGGAAAGACCATGGTTGTCCCGCGGATTGACCAAAGCTATTACGAACTGTTGGGTGGCGAGGAGGGCGTGCGCACGCTAGTCGATGATTTCTATGATCACATGCAGCTAGACGAGCGCTTTGCCGGCATTCGGGCGATGCACCCGCAGGATATGAGCACATCCAGAGACAAGCTCTTCTGGTTTCTTTCCGGCTGGCTCGGTGGTCCGCCCTTGTTTGAGGAAAAGCTTGGCCATCCACGCCTACGGGCGCGACATTTGCCCTTTGCCATTGGTGAATCCGAGCGAGATCAGTGGATGACCTGTATGGCGGATGTGATGCAGAAATCCTCATTAAACGACCAGGCACGCAGCGCGTTAATCGGTTCGTTGTTCAAAACCGCCGACTGGATGCGCAACAAGGACGTCTGACCGGCAATTTGTTGGCCAGAATCAACGACTTTCTGCTATAATTTTATGATTATTTTGGCCTGCTGCGGCGCAGCAGGCTTCCCGTTGTTTATCGTTCCTATTTTCTGACTTACGGTTGAATACACATGTCTGCACGTCCGATTCGTAACATTGCCATCATTGCCCACGTTGACCATGGTAAGACCACCCTGGTTGACCAACTGCTGCGTCAGTCCGGTACCTTTGCCGCGCACCAACAACTGGTTGAGTGCGTTATGGACTCGAATGACCTGGAAAAAGAACGTGGCATTACGATTCTTTCCAAAAACACCGCCGTTGAATACGAAGGCGTGCACATCAACATCGTCGACACCCCGGGTCACGCCGACTTCGGTGGTGAAGTCGAACGTGTACTGGGCATGGTTGATGGCGTTGTGCTGCTGGTTGATGCGGCCGAAGGCCCGATGCCACAGACGCGTTTCGTAACCAAAAAGGCCCTGGCTCTAGGCCTGCGCCCGATCGTTCTGGTGAACAAGGTAGACCGTGACGGCGCCGATCCTGATCAGGCCGTTAACCTGACCTTCGATCTCTTCGACAAGCTGGGTGCCACCGACGAACAACTGGATTTCCCGATTGTGTACGCATCGGGTCTGAATGGCTGGGCCGCGGATGAACTGGATCAGCCGCGTGAAAACATGAAACCGCTGTTCGATAAGATTCTGTCGCACGTACCGGCACCGGATGCCGATATCGATGCCCCTTTGCAACTACAGATCACAGCGCTGGATTACTCGTCGTATGTCGGCCGTATCGGTGTGGGCAAGATCATTCGTGGTCGCGTCAAGACCGGCCAGAACGTTATGGTGATGTTTGGTACCGACGAAGAAGCTGCTGAGCACGATCGCAGCCCGATCAAGGCAAAAATTGGTCAGGTCTTTGGTTACAAGGGGCTGAACAAGGTCGAAATGGCCGAAGGTCTGGCCGGTGACATCGTTCAGATTACCGGTATTGAAGATCTGGTGCTGGGCTGTACGGTGACTGACCCGGAAAACCCGGAAGCGCTGCCGCTGCTCAAGATTGACGAGCCGACCCTGGAAATGCAGTTCATGGTGAACACCAGCCCGCTGGCCGGTACCGAAGGCAAGTTCGTGACCAGCCGTCAGGTGCGTGACCGTCTGCACAAAGAGCTGCTGACGAATATGGCGCTGCGCGTTAAAGACACCGCCAACGGCGATATCTTCGATGTGGCTGGCCGTGGTGAATTGCACCTGGGCATTCTGCTCGAGAACATGCGTCGTGAAGGTTACGAACTCGCCGTAGGTCGTCCACGTGTGGTTAAAAAGATCATCAACGGTGTCGAGTGTGAGCCGTATGAAATGCTGACGGTGGACGTGGAAGAAGATACGCAGGGCGGCGTGATGGAAACGCTGGGTATGCGTAAGGGTGACCTGCAGGATATGGTGCCGGATGGCCGTGGTCGCGTCCGTATCGAATACAAGATCCCAGCACGTGGTCTGATCGGCTTCCAGGGTGAGTTCATGAACCTGACCCGCGGTAACGGTCTGATGAGCCACGTGTTCGACGAATACGCACCGGTTAAAGAAGGTGGCGTTGCCGAACGTCGTAATGGCGTGCTGATCTCCCAGGATGATGGCGAAGCCGTGGCCTATGCGCTGTGGAAGTTACAGGATCGCGGTCGTATGTTCGTAAACCCGGGCGAGAAGCTGTACGAAGGCATGATCATCGGTATTCACAGCCGTGAAAACGATCTGGTTGTGAACCCGATCAAGGGTAAGCAGCTGACGAACGTGCGCGCATCGGGTACCGATGAAGCCGTACGTCTGGTGCCACCAGTGCAACTGAGCCTGGAATCGGCCATCGAGTTTATTGCTGATGATGAACTGGTTGAGCTGACACCGAAGTCGATCCGTTTACGTAAGCGTTATCTGAAAGAGCATGAGCGCAAGAAAGCTTCGCGCGAATCGGCATAAGATCAAGAGATCTTGACGATTAGAGGGTGTGAGCCGAAAGGCCACACCTTTTTTTACGATTTGTTGTCGGTCAACGATTTTCTGGTGCTCTTTAGCCGATCAATCTGATCCATGACGACACCGATGTTCTGCATAAGTTGGTAGTAGGCCTCTTTACCGCCTTCAGGTACCCAGAGTGATTTTGCTGAACGCGTCAGGTCTTCCAATGCCGCTTCCCGCGCCTCGATCTCAGCCAATGAGCTTGATAAGTCCAGTTGCTGTTCAATCGACTTCATGATCACATAGGCTCGGTTCAGCGATAGCTGGAAGTGAACGAAGCGGTACCGGGGAGAGAAGCGCATCAGCGGATAGATAATCGCCAGGCTGGCTAGTAGATAGAACCAGATTCGCTCCATGAAACTAGCCAACCAGAACGGCAGGTAGTGATCGAGCGGAAATAGCCCCTTTTCGTAAAATCGGGCTGCGATACTGCTTTCAGGCACGGACTGGTCAGTATAGGCAGGAAAGCCACCTGGCCGGTTAAAAAATGGTTTGTACCGCTTGTTAAGGTCTTTGCTGGCCTTGAGGAAAAGGTACTGAATGGCTGGATGAATATCGTCGTTAACGAGCAAGACTGTGCTCGTGGCCGGCATATTGATGTTTCTGCTGGGTGTGACCGGATTGAGATCCAGAGAACCTTTAGGCAGCGTGACGACTTCCAGATAGTCTATGAGATTGGCATAGGCGGGTGCCATCTGGAAGTCATAGATCTTAATGCCGGGGTCCTCGATGATTTTATGAACATTGCCAGACTCCATGCCAGCGACCAGTGCCATAGCGTCAATTTTTCCGCTTAATAATGAACTGACTCCTTCAGCAGAGGATAAATTGAGAAAATTCGTATGGTTTTCCGGCGTTAATTCATGCTTTCTCAAAAGCGTTTCAATAAGAAAATGCGTCCCGCTCCCCGGTAGATTAATTGAAATGTTGGCATTAGACAGAAAGCCATGCGGGTCATCTTCTACATCTTTGCCCCGGTAAAACAACCAGAGTGGCATGTAGCCAATACTGCCTAGGGAGCTTATTGCATCACTGTTTGTTGTCATGCCACCCTGACTGATGGCGGCGTCAACCTTTCCACTCTCAAGAAGCTGGATATTTTCCTGAGCACCGTTCGAGGGAATGATTTCAAGTTGTACACCTGCGTCATTGAAATACTTCTGATAACGCTTGGCCCATACATCAAGTGACGAATTCGGTTGGCCGCTTGCCAGCACAACCGTTTCAGGTGGCAAAGGCTTTAAAAGAAATAAAACAACAAAGACCCCGAGGATAGAAACAAGCACCCATTGCCAATCGTGGCGGAGCATTATCCGGATCGCTCGAAGTTCATCGGAGATGAGTTCCTTGTAATGCTCGAATTGATTTGCGTGTAGCGGATTTTTGTTTGTTTTCATATCGTCTGATCTCAACCATTACCAGTTTCGAATCATCATAAACAAAAACCCGCCAAAGGCGGGTTTTTGTTGGGGCGAACACTTGAGCGGCTCACCCGGATCCAGCGTTATTTATTTAACGCGTGAACGATACTCGTGCGTACGGGTATCGATTTCGATCTTGTCACCTATTTCAACGAACGCAGGAACGTTGATCACGAAGTTCGTTGGCTTGATACGGGCTGGTTTCATGACCTTGCCCGAAGTATCGCCCTTAACGGCTGGTTCGGTGTATTCCACCTCACGAACGACTGAAGTAGGCATTTCTACCGAGATAGCCTTGCCGTCATAGAACACCACTTCGCAAGGCATGCCATCGTCGAGGTAATTGAGTGCCTCGGTCATGTTTTCGCCTTCAACTTCGTATTGGTTGTACTCGGCATCCATGAAGACATACATCGGGTCAGCGAAGTAAGAGTAGGTGACTTCCTTGCGATCCAGAACGACGACTTCGAACTTTTCATCAGCCTTGTAAACCGATTCGCTACCGCTACCGGTGAGCAGGTTCTTCATCTTCATTTTGACAACAGCGGCGTTACGGCCGGACTTGTTGTATTCGGCTTTCAGGATGACCTGTGGCTCAGTGCCGACCATGATTACGTTACCAACGCGCAAATCCTGTGCTGTCTTCATGCTCTTCGTGCTTTCTTTAAGTTAAATCCGATGGTGGGCTACTAACAGTAGCGACCAACTCGCTAAACCCGAGATTTTACCAGATGCCTCACAAAATCCTTGAGTTGCGTCACCAGGTCGGGTTGTTGTAGCAGTTGTTGACGCCAGGCCAGCGCGTTTTCATGGAGTGCCGGCAGGATTGCTACAAGCTGTGGCCATAATCCAGCAAGCATATCCGCTGAGGCTCGCGTATGACCTGTATTCCAGGCAAGTACAAACTGCCAGACGATCGAACGCTCAGCAGTTGAAAGTATGCCCAAACCTAGATAGCGGTCATAAAAAGCCTGAAGCTTAACCAGGTGGGCATCTTCTTCCTGCGGGTAGATATGCCATACCAATGGTTTGCCTGCCCACTGCGCCCGGACAAAGGAGTCTTCTCCTCTAACAAACAGGACATCAAACCGAGAAAGCAGGGTGTCAAAATCATGCTGGGCAACAAACTCCAGTGATTCAATCTCGAGGTTTTTATGATCGGTTTGACTGAGAAGCCATGCGTCAATCTGCAGTCTGGCTGGGCAAGGGGTCACACTCAACGTTATCGCGTTGCTTCCAATGCGGAATGTTTCCAGCCAGTGCGTTATAGCGGGTTGTTCATAACAAAACAGGAAGATCTTAATCGGTGTTGCTAAGTCTGTTCCCTCGGGAGATTCACCAGGTTGAAATAATGCCGTGAACAAAGGTTCACGCAAAAGACCGCCGGTACGAGATGTAAATCCAGGAAAGTAGAAATGCTTGGTTAATGCAAGACGGGGGTGGGGCGAGGGCATGCCGTGATGATTCTCTACCCAGGACTCCGCTGATAGGTACTCGAGATTAATCCAGATGAGGGGTTTGCTGACCTCGTTCATCGCCTGAAGATAGCCTGCTGGTATATCACAGGCAAAGGCTTCAATGACTACATCCGCGATGTCATCAACGGTGAAACAGGATTCATCCTTTGGCCACAAATGAACATTAACTGAGCTTGCAGTTGAACTATTGCCGATAAGCTTAGCCAGAATGTCTGGCTGATCAATGAACAAGCGTAAGCGTTCACCACGATTGGCAAGATCTGCTGCTAGTCGCCAGCAAACACCGGCATCACCGAAGTTATCGATGACTCTGCAAAAAATATCCCAATGCTGGGATGGCCGCTTCTGATCGTTCATGAAGCGCGATCATACGTGAAGCTCAGTTCTTGGCGGAGTCGCTGCTGGGTGGTTTCTGTGATGCCAGGGCAACTTCAGACGTTATACGCTGCTTGTGTGCGGCGCTCCGTGAAACGTTAATACCGGCCAGCAAGTTGTAATAAGCGAGACTGCCTGACATGGCCCCTGAATGCCTCGGTTTTGTCTTGATTTCTTGAATACCCACTTGTTTGTCCTGGACGTTTTATTGATTACATGTTGTGATATTATCATGACATCTAATTTTAAATAAGTTGTCCTAAACAACATGATGCTCGATTTTGAAGACTCGCAGTTGCCCATGCGCATAGCCGAGGTTGAAAGAGATACCGGGCTGGCAAAGGAAACTTTGCGCGTTTGGGAACGCCGATACCAATTCCCTAAACCAGAACGTGACGAACTGGGAGAACGCCTGTATCCGTTTACCCAGGTGGAACAACTCAGGGTGATCCGTCGTTTGATTGATCACGGGTTTCGTCCAAGTAAGGTGTTGGGGAAAAATCTCGGCCAGCTACATGAGATGCTGGACTCGATCAGTCAGAGCAGCTTGAGTCTGGAGCAGTCCGGACGTTGCGCCTCATTGCTCAAGCTGTTGCGCTTACATCGCAGTGCAGATCTGCGTCAGACGTTGAATAACATTCTGGCACGTGAGGGGCTCAAGCGTTTTATTATTGAGACGGTTGCCCCATTGAATACCGCAGTAGGTGATGCCTGGGTCAGAGGGGAAATAAGCGTTCCTGAAGAGCATCTTTATACCGAGCAAGTCCAGAACGTACTGCGTCATGCGATTCAGAGCCAGCAAGGCGTGGATGGTCGTCCGAATATATTGCTGACCACTTTCCCAGACGAGGCGCACCAACTGGGAATACTCATGGTTGAAGCGCTCTGTCTGGCAGAAGGGGCAAATTCCCTATCGCTGGGCACCAGACTCCCTATTGCGGATATTGCCAAATATTCACAGGATGGCAGTTTTGATGTGGTGGCACTGTCGTTTAGTGCGGCTTACCCATCACAAAATGCTTTGCGAGATCTGAAGCAGTTCAGAGAACGTCTGGATCCGAATATAGAACTGTGGGCTGGTGGACAGGCCCTACACCGCAAAGATAAACGTTTGCCGGGTATTCGGATTGTTTCCGATCTGGAGCATATCCAGTTACTGATTAAAAGCTGGCGGGATATACGTCAACTAGATAGCTCGCGCTCTGTCGCCTAATCTTTAGACAGTTTAAACAGGTGGTCGATCAGCGAGTTCATCTAGAACGCGTTGACGCTCTTCAGCGCTCATGGTCGACCAGAGTCGTATCTCATCCAGAGTTCGCCAACAACCCACGCAGTAGTGGTTATTTGTATCCATACGGCAGATATTGACGCAGGGTGATTCTGGTTCGGGACGGATTCGGCAGGCCATTGTTCGGGTATAGTTTTTGTTAAGTGGCGATATTCTATACGTTGTTGTACTTAGCCTGGATTTATAAGAATATGCTGATAAATCCCGCAGCACCTTGGCCTGATAGAGCGGCTGATCAGTTAGCGGTTTTATCCTGCTTGATAAGCTTGGAAAACAGTACGGGTAACAGGAAGAGAGTACAGATGGTGGCGGAAATAATGCCGCCCACAATCACTACGGCAAATGGGCGTTGTGTTTCGGAGCCGATGCCATGAGAAAGTGCCGCTGGTAACAACCCCAAACCCGCCATGAGCGCGGTCATGATAATTGGTCGCATGCGTAATACAGCGCCATCGCGAATAGCTTGCTGGAATGGCTTGCCATTGCGCAGCATTTCCACAATTTCTTCGACCATGATGACGCCGTTCTGGATGGCAATACCCGACACAGCAATAAAGCCTACGGCTGCAGAGATCGATAGATGCATACCGCTCAATGCAAGGCCGACTAAACCACCGATCAGTGTGGTTGGCGCAATCGCCAGAATTACAGCGGCAATCTTGTAAGAGCGGAACATCCAGAAAAGGAGCCCGAAAATAGCCAGAAGGCTGGCTGGGACCACAATTTTGAGTCTTGCCATGGCGCGTTGCTGGTTTTCAAACTGCCCACCCCAGGTCATGGTGTAACCCGGAGGCAAAGTGACGTCACGCTTCACTTTGCGCTGCGCTTCCTTAACAAAGCTACCCTGATCCCGGCCGCCGGTAAGGTTTGCTTTGATCGAAACCGCACGCATGCCAGCCTCTCGGGCAATACGTGATGCGCCTTGTTTGAGTTCAATTGTGGCAATTTCGCCTAAGGGTATAAAGGCGTTCTCAACGCCAGGGATCTGAATGGCGAGGTTGGCAATGTCATTAATGGAACCACGATAATCAGCGCCCATTCGCAACGTCACGTCGTAACGTCGATCACCTTCAAAGAACCCCGTAGTTTCGAAACCACCCATGGCTGTTTCAAAGGTGCGGTTTACATCGGCGATTGAAACACCGAGTCGCGCCATGCGCTGACGATCTGGAATGACGGTCACTTCTGTTTGTCCGCCCACCTGAATAGCGGCGACTTCAATAGCACCATTAATGCCAGCCAGAATGCCAGCTACATGATTGGCTTTTTCCTGCAGGATATTCAGATCCGGTCCAAAAATCTTAACGGCAATTTCTCCCTTAACACCCGACAATGATTCTTCTACGTTGTCTTGAATGACCTGCGAAAAGTTGGTTGGCACACCCGGCATTGAGTTAAGTCCGGTACTCATATTGCGCACCAGTTCTTCTTTAGTCGAAAAGCGCCAATCATCTTTTGGGGCTAAATCGACAAGCACTTCAATGTTATTGGGGCCTTTGGGATCGGTGCCTTCATCGGGACGGCCCACATGGGTAATGACTTTGCGTGTTTCCGGATAACTGATCATGTATTCACGGACAGATCGCTCAATCTCACGCGTCTGTTCCAGATGCGTAGAAGGGGGCATCATGATGGTGAGCCAGATGTTGCCCTCATCCAGTTTAGGCAGAAACTCGGTGCCCACAACAGGGATCAGGCAGAGTGACGCCAGAATGGCACCGCCTGTACGAACGTAAACCTTACGCGGCGTGGCGAGCATCAATTCCAGTTTTTCCCGGTAACGATGCTGCATGCGTGCCATCCATTCCAGATGGGGCTCCAGTAATGGTCCCTTATCCGCCATGTAAGCGAGCAGGGTCGGCACGTAGGTGAGCGTAAGAAGAATGGCGCCCAGCAATGCGCAGGAGAGGGTGAGGGCGACTGGCGAGAAGATCTTTCCTTCAACACGCTGAAAGGTAAAGATTGGAATAAAGGCCAGAATAATGATCGCCTTGGAGTACAGAATGGGTGAGGCTAGGGTTGAGACAGTGTTCTTTAGCGCATTCAATCGCCAGACAGGCCTGTTGTGCCCCAGGTGTTCATATTCAGGGCCTGTCTGCAGGGTCATTTTGACCATGAGTGCTTCAACCACAACGACGGCGCTGTCAATGATGATGCCAAAGTCAACGGCCCCCAGTGAAATCAGGTTGGCCGAGACCTTGAACAGATCCATCATGATGAAGACGAAGAGCAGAGTCAGCGGGATCAGGCTGGCAACAATGAGCGATACTTTCCAGTTGCGCAGAAAGATGATGAGTACGCCGATCACTAAGAGCGCACCGATAATCAGATTGTGCGTGACGGTGTTCACTGTGTGATTGATGAGCTCGGTACGATCATATAGTGGTTGGAGCATCACCCCCGGTGGCAGGTGCTCCTGACTATTGAGCCAATCGATCTTCTCTCGCAGATCTTCAATAACAATGGCGGGGTTCTCTGCTTTGGTCATCATGACGATGCCTTCAACCACGCCTTCTTTCTGAACAACCTCGCCGTCTTTGCTACGCAGCGCGACAGAGACACTGCCAGATGGCGGGTGATTGCCAATACCAACGTCTGCAACATCGCCAACCAGAATCGCCCGGCCGTTTTGAGAGCGAATGAAGGTGCTCTGGATATCTTCAATATTTCGGTAGAGGCCAGTACTGCGTAAGACGAGGCCTTCGTTACCGCGACGTAGAATGCCACCACCGGTGCTTTCATTGTTTGCACTTAAGGCATCTGAGAGCTGATTGAGCGTTACCCCATAGCGGCGCATGCGTATCGGATTGGCATTGACCTGGATTTCTTTGACGGTGCCACCAAAGCTGGTGACATCGGCAACACCGGGTACTCGACGCAGCGCAGGCCTGACGATCCAGTCCTGAATTGCCCGGATCTCATTAAGTGGCGTGTTGGCCGGCGCCTCAATAACGTAACGGAATATCTCACCGACCGCCGTGGTTAAAGGGGCGAGGGTTGGCGTGACGCCAGGGGGCAGGCTGACACCCTGTAGTTTTTCCAGCACCTGACTACGGGCAAATCGATCCTGTGTGCCGTCGCTAAAGATCAGCGTAACCACAGAAAGGCCGGTAATAGAGACGGAACGCTGTTGGGTAACACGGGGTACGCCACTCATTTCCCGTTCGATAGGCAGCGTAACGCTCCGTTCTACTTCTTCCGGTGCCTTACCAGGTACCTGGGTGATGACCTGCACCTGGACATCCTGTACGTCGGGAAATGCCTCAATCGGCAGATCTTTCAATGCCCGTAAACCCACGACCGCCATAATGGCAAAGGCCAGCAGGATGAATGCCCGCTGGCTGACGGCAAAGTTAACGAGCTGACGCAACATTATCGGGCGCTCTGGGTAAACTCTGAGGCGAGCAGTAGTGCACCTGTGGTGACGACTTTATCGTCTGCCTTTATGCCCTCATCCGATTGTATCCACGCCCATTGACTATCCTGGAACGCAATCGTAACCCGCTGACGTCGGAAAAAACCTGGCTCAGCTTCGATGAAAACGGTGGTGTAGATGCCATCTGTACTCAACGCCGAAAGCGGGACTCTTAGCGCCATCGTTGCATTCGGGTCAGCTAATTGGGCTCGACCATACATTTCTGGCCGTAGCTTCAGATCGGCATTATCCAGTTCAGCACGAATTTGTACGCGACGCATCTGCGAATCAAGCACGGGAGAAACACGTGTGACATTCGCTTTAAAAACCTGTCCGGGCAAGCTATCAAAAGCCACCAGCAGCACATCGCCAATGTGGATGCTGCTGGCGGATTGTTCAGGCGCATCAACGATGACCCATAAATGACCCAAATCGGTAATAACGTACAACGGGTCACTTTGGTCTGAACGGATTTCGCGGCCGGGATTGATATTTGCCGAGGCAATCACACCTGGGATAGGGGCGCGCAAGGTGAGTCGCTCGCTTTCCGGATCAGGTTTGCCGTAAGGCACCAGATTAGCAATGCGTAAGTAGGCGCGACGTGCTTCTGCATCGGCAATACGGAAATCGCTTTCAGCGACTTCATAGTCCCGCTTGGCAATAGCTTCACCGGCCAGCAGTTCCTTAGAACGGTTGTAAGCAGCCTTCTTACGTTTGGCATCTGCCTCTGCCTTTTGCCAATCGGTGAGCGCCGTACCGTAATCGGGTGAGTCGATGGTGACTAGGGCATCGCCCGCGTCAACAGAGTCACCCAGTTGGGCATGCTGTTTAATGATGCGGCCATTGAGCGAGGCACTGATCGGTGCGGTACGAGTGTCATCGACAGCAACGCGGGCAGGTACGGGGCCGCCTGTGGGCAGGGGAGAAAGCACCAGGGGCTCAGAACGGATGAATGAGAGTTGGGGCGAACCTTTTTTGAAGCTGATCTCATTCTGGTTAATACGAAAGTTGGGTACTTCAGGCACGCTGCCAAATGATAACCACAACACAATGCCTAAAAATATGGCAAAGCCCCCCGCATACCAGACCTGGTCCTTGAACTGGCGCGATTCCTGGTATTTCTTAACCCAGAGCGGGAAATTGCTCGCTAGATAGACCTTTGTGCGGTTTAAGCCTGGGTCATTTTTTACCCGTACCAGACCACGTTCAAGACGACCGCGGATTGTGTCTGAGTTTAACCAGTCGAGCGTACCTGATAGCAATAAGAACCAGGCGCGTTGTAGTTTATTGCGGGACTGCGTCATTGTTGGCGTGCTCCCGGTAAATCCGGTAATTGAAGATCTCTATCTGGCAGATTAACTGGCGTCATAGATTGGACCGGTGAGTCATAGTGAGCGGGCTTATTCGCTACGGCAGCTTCTGACACCGAGGCGAGAATACGAATAGCGCTTGCCGCTTTGGCGGCCTCGGCACGCGCAACTAGTGCTTCAAACTCCGCTTGTCGCAACGCACGCTTTGCGTCGAGGTATTCGAAGGTGCTCATGGCACCACGGGTATAGGCCACATCGGCTGCTTTGTCCGTGCGGCGGGCTGATTGCAAGGTCTGATCCTGTAGGCTTTTCAAACGTGCATTCGCTTGATCCAGCTCGTGCAGATAGAGCAGGGATTCAGAACGTGCCGCACGCTCTGTTTGCAGCATGGCGATTTCAGCCTGAGTCATTTCTGCCATGCTTTTGCGTATATCGCCTTCAAAGTTGTTGCCGGTGAACAGGGGGATAGCAATGCCGGCGCCCACCGAATTAATAACGGTCGGGTTATTGCGCTCGTATTGCAGGCCGACAGAAAAATCCCGGGTCTGCTGGGCACGCGCTAATTCAACACTCTGCTTGGCAGCGGCTAATCGGGCACGCGAAGCTTGAACATCGGGCCGTTTTTCGGCTAATGAACCAATGAGCTTCTCTGCGTCCTGGTGTGTCATAACCCCAGGCCAGTCGCCACGGGTGCCGATTCGCTCCCGCTGCATTTCCGAGCCGAGTAGATTAGACAGGTTACCGGCAGCACGTAATCGGTCTCGCTGAGCCGCTTGTGATTCTGCCAGTAAGCGCCCGTGATCTGATTCGATCCGACCCAGATCCGCACCCGAAAGATCACCGGTTTTAAATCGGAGGCGGGCTTTGTCCTGCACCTGATTGGCGTACGCCAGGTTGGCTTCGGCAATCTGATAGGCCTGTTCCGCTACACGCAAATCCAGCCATGCAGACACCACACGAAAGCGCTCTTGGCGAATCGTGTCATGCATATCCCAGACTGTTGCCTGGCCCAGATCGGTTGCTTTTGCAATGCGTAAATCCCGCTTATTACCGCGCTCAAAGGGCTGGTCGATTCTGACAATCGTGTCCAGCGCGTTTAAACGTGTGCCATATTGATACTGTGTTTTATCAACACCCGAGGTGTTGACCGTCATGACGGCATTCGGTCGGGCGCCAGCCGTAATCAAGTCAGCCTGAGCACCATCCAGTGCGGCGCGGGCATTCTGTATCTGGGCATTATGTTTGAGCGCTACATTTTCAGCTTCGAGGTAACCAATGCTGACTACGGGCGCTTGCGGCGCAGCATGTGCTGGGATTGCACTAAAAAGCAGGGCGCACATCACCACCCGATGGCTTATTCGGCCGAGGTTGATGGTCGCGGTGCGGTGGCTTTTATGCATGAGCTTCGCATCATGCCTTAAGGTTTCCTTAAGGTCTAACCGCGGTGCAACATAACCGACTGAAAAGCGGGTGGGGTTATTTAGCTATCGATATCAAACTGGCGACATGCCGAGATGCAGTGCGACGATGCTCCTCAGAACCAGCAAGAGGGTCATTTTCTACAAAAGGACGTTCTATAAACAGAAAAATCGCCCGAGCCACATACTTGGCTTCATAAAGTGAGAGTTGACGAAATGTGCCTGTCTTGTTGTTTTCACTGACTTTCATTACGGTCGGGATGATCTCATCCGTATAGGCATGAATATCGCCAATAGTACTTACCCGCCCTAAAGCACGGCTTTCGTAATAGCGCACAATAGAAGGGCCAACAATATTGTTGATGGTATCAATCGACAAATTAACCATGAACTCGGCAAATTCCGAGGCCGTTTTGTTGACATCAAATGCCTCGGCTTGCGCACAACAAGCCTTAATGTGCTTTTCTCGACCATAGGCAATTGTGTGCAGGAAGACGTTCTCGACTTTTCCTAAGCGCTGTACCAAAGACCCTAGGGAATAGCCTGAAATTTTCGATAGTTGGCGCGCATTGAGATTGGATGCATCACCAGATTCAACGATTTTTTCCGCCGCTTCAATCAGGTTGTTTAAGGATTCTTGCGAACGTGACTGTTTTGATTCAGCAAACTTGACGCCAATGTTCTTTAGGGAGTTTTCGGACATGGGACACTCGAGTTGGAATGATGTGATGCCTACTCACGCATATCATACCAACCCTTATTACCATGTTTACATTTATGAAGCGCAGGAAAATCCAGATTCGATCATGAATATCACTAAAGGCTGAAATTTTAGCTATGCCAATGCGAAGCTCGAGCCTGGAACCATATCTTACTCAGACCCGGTGCGTAACAATCCAGGGCCTGTGCTGCCTCATCAGTTCTGAGCACCCCAGGTTCCAGATTAAAGAGGATTTGCGCCAGTGTTTCTACCTGTCCTTGAGGATTGCGACGTAGTATATGTTCTGCAGTAAGCTCCCGGGGGTGACTCAGGCCTGCAGTACCCAGTAAATGAGCCACAGCCTTGAGGGTATTTACATGATAATTTGCAACGCGTTGACCTTTATCCATGGGGTCTAAGGCGTGTTGGCGATAGGGATCCTGCGTGGCAATACCCGTAGGGCAGCGATCCGTATTGCAGGAACGTGACTGGATACAACCCAGGGCAAACATGAAGCCTCTTCCCGAGTTAACCCAGTCAGCACCCAGCGCGCATGCCCTCAAAATATCGAAGGCGGAAATGATTTTTCCCGCGATGCCAATCCGAATCTCACTTCGGAGTCCCGCACCGACAAGCGTGGCATGAACCAGTTGCAAGGCATCACGCATCGGCATACCAATATGATCGACGTACTCTACGGGAGCAGCCCCCGTCCCACCTTCGCTACCATCAATGACGATAAAATCGGGCGTAATACCGGATTCAAGCATGGCTTTCACCATGGCAAACCATTCGATGACGTGACCCACGCAAAGCTTGAAGCCAATAGGTTTTCCGCCAGAGAGCTGACGTAAATCCTGGATAAACCCCATTAAACCGAGGGGCGAATCAAAGGCGGTATGCGCTGCCGGTGAGTGACAGTCTTTAGCAATCGGTATCCCACGGGTTTTAGCAATCTCTGCGGTCACTTTACTGCCGGGCAGTAAACCACCTCGTCCGGGTTTGGCGCCCTGTGACATTTTAATTTCAATCATTTTCACCTGGTCGCGCTTTGCCACTGTCGCGAACGTAACCGGGTCAAAGCATCCGTCGGGGGTACGACAACCAAAGTATGCCGTGCCGAGTTCCCAAATCAGATCACCACCATGTTTCTCGTGGTACGGAGAAATGGAGCCTTCGCCCGTATCGTGCGCGAAACCGCCAATTTTTGCACCTTTGTTCAAGGCCATAATGGCATTAGCCGATAACGATCCGAAACTCAGTGCAGAGATATTCAGCAACGAGAGATCATAGGGTTGCAGACATTGTGAGTTGCCGACCCTGACTCTTAAATCATCAATCGGTAGGGGAGGTAAGGGTTTGCTGGAGTGGTTCAACCACTCATAGCCTTCGCGATAAGGTGAATCAATCGAACCAAAGGCCTGAGTATCCGACAGGTTCTTGGATCGTTGATATACCAGTTCGCGCTGGGTACGCGAGAAGGGCAATTGATCACGGTCGCCTTCAATCAGATATTGCCGGATTTCAGGACGAAAACTTTCAAATAGAAAACGCAGGTGACCGGTGACCGGGTAGTTGCGCAAAATCGCATGTCTGCCTTGAATCAGATCATAAAAACCAAGCAGGGTTAGGCTGAAAAAACTAAAAAATACAAGCCAGGCTACGGACTCTTCGAAAAATGATACCGACAACGCCTGCCATGACGAATAGTCAAGGGTGGGGAGCACAAGTTTGAAGTCGATCAAATAAAAAAAAGTGATGACAACGCAGGCCAGCCAAGGCGTAAACCGACTAACGGATCTGATCATATTCATTTCTGCATTTTACTGGCAAAAGCTTTAGGGGTGGGCTGGTGTTATTTGTGAACAGTATGTATTCCTGCTCTAAAAGCAGTAGCAGATTCTGGTTCAACACCAATCTGGATCATAGCTACGGTCTATGCGTAACCCAAGAATTTTTTGTTCACATTTTGCCTCCGGGGTTTGACGAACTGAAGAAGTAAACCTAGGCTGATGCCGCTTTATACAGAACGTCAACCCTAGAGAAAACTTCATGGAATATGCGATAGCCATCATAGGCGGCTTAATTGGTGGTTTTATGAACACGGTGGCATCGAGTGGCACAGCAATTACCTTGCCATTGCTGGTTTTTATGGGGTTACCACCCGCGGTGGCCAATGCGACCAATCGTGTGCCTGTTTTTCTGGGCTTTGTTATTTCCTGCGTCACGTTCATACGGGCAGGGGTGATGAATTGGCAACTGGCAGTAAAAGTCGTCATACCATGCACGCTGGGTGCCATCACCGGAGCAATCATTGTCGACCGAATTCCTGAGGAGATGGTCAAAACATTAATTGTTGTTGCAGTAGTAATTGCATTGCTTTTGCTACTCACCAACTTTAAAAAGTCTTTTGAACGCACTATCGAGGCATTGCCACGATACCGATGGCAGGAGAGTGTCTACCTCTTCCTAACGGGATTGTGGATTGGTTTGATTGTTCTAGACGGCGGCACTTATCTTTTATTGGTGCTTATGCTGTCGATGCAATTGCCATTGCTGAAAGCCAATGCCTACAAAAATATAGCCAGCTTGTTTACCTCAGGCTTTTCACTGGCTGTCATGGCCATAGATGGCCATGTAAACTGGGAAGTCGGGGGAATTATGGCCATTGGAAGCATTGCAGGGGGCTACATAGGCGCAAAATTTTCCATGCACGCGCTTGCAAAGATCTGGACATACCGTTTACTTGTTGTAATCATCTCCCTTGAGCTAGTACATATTGCAATGACTGATTGGTTGCACATAGAAATGACCCTATGAGACATCAATAAGATGTCTGTCGGAGGTTGGTTAGATGCTTGCTGATTACATAATTAATCTGTTCAATTTGCAAGATCATGGTTACGCATGGGGTTTGCTAGCAGTCTTGCCGATCTTTTATTTTGGTACCACATGGTTGTTAGAGAAGTTTCCAATCGTTCACATTAGGTTGCGCTTCGGCTGAATGAAGCGCTAGAGAAATTGTGTGAAAGCCGACAACAACGCATTTCTCTTGCCCATGATGCAGTCTCTAGCTCAAAATGGGCCTCGCCAATCTTATTGGCAGTGCTGACTCTGGTAACGGTCGCGATGGTTCACATGCGCAGACCTCGTGCAATGCGAATCTCGATGCTCTTAACTATTTTGTGTGTCATTGCGACTATGCAGTTACTTTCACTGAATCGATCACCCTATGTGGGCACGGCTGCGGTAAGTAAAAGTATGCTTTATGACGTAAAAAATTAATTGACGATATTAAAAGGTAGCTTTTAACCAATTGCTCTATAAACTTTAGAGCGCGGGAAATAGGCCCCAAAAAGATTAAAGCCCCGCAGGGAATAAACCTTGCAGGGCTTTGAATTTTGGCTCTCGACCTGAGTCCGAATAGA
>JBDLTI010000012.1:0-44970 GCA_039805865.1 Pseudomonadota bacterium
TCAGGCAGAATCGATCACTGCGACTAATTCCCGAATGACGCTGCATGTGTGTGCAAACTATGGGGGTCGTTGGGATATCGCCCAGGCAATCAACCGCTTAGTGCTGGCGCATCCGGAGCGCGCAGGCGAATTTGTAGAGCAGGATCTTGAGCCCTATCTCTGTTTTGCCGGCGTGCCTGAGCCCGATCTTTTCATACGAACGGGTGGGGAAGAGCGCATATCCAATTTTCTCCTCTGGCAATTAGCTTACTCGGAGCTCTATTTCACGCCAATCCTTTGGCCTGAGTTCGGTGAGGAAGCCTTTGTCACTGCCATACGTTCATTCCAGAAACGTCAGAGACGTTTCGGGCAGACGGGCGATCAGATCGAAGCGGCGCAACGTGCAGTGATTCAGAAGCCCGGCACCGCTGCTGGTAAGGAAGGTAACTCATCATGTTAATGACCCGTATTAAAACAGCAACTGTGCTTCTGGTCTTGGTGTTGCTTGTTTTGTTTGTATTGCCTGGTTGGACCTGGGTCGTATTTGCTTCTTTGCTCTCAGGGCTGGGTTTCTGGGAATGGTTACGCATGACGCCGAGACCCTATGCCTCACCCGTAACACGAATTATTCTGGCTATATTGTTCGGCAATATTCTGGCAGCGATTGCCTTGGTTGCACCGGTATTCTGGATGGCCTGGTTAACAGGCATCAGTTTGCTCGTTGCCAGCGTTTTCTGGTTGCTGGTTGTGCCATTGTGGCTGGTTAAGCGTTGGGAATTACGACAACCGGCTCTCCACCTGTTGGTGGGAATCGTGTTGATTGTCCCTGCATGGTGTGCCTTGGTATCTATGAAATCGGTACCTCCGGAACCCTGGTTGCTACTTGCAACAATGGCGGTGCCATGGATTGCTGATATTGGTGCGTACTTTTCGGGCAAACAGTTTGGTAAGCGCAAACTTGCTCCCGCGATTAGCCCGGGAAAAACCTGGGAGGGTGTGGGCGGTGCTGCGGTCTGCATGTTGATTTATGCGGTTGCCCTAAATCAGGTGGGCGGCATTTTCGCAGCGCTTTCATTGCCGGTACTGTTGCTGTTGCTGGTGCTTTCGGTCACGGGTGATTTATTCGAGTCCCTGATGAAACGTCAGGCCGGCATCAAGGACAGCTCGCAGTTATTGCCGGGCCATGGCGGGGTGCTGGACCGTATCGACAGTCAATTGTCAGTTTTGCCGGTTGCGCTACTGATGATTATTATTGCCGTTGGGCACTGAAAAGATTCGCATGCAGCAGCGCGTTGTCGTTCTTGGCTCTACGGGCTCCATAGGCCAAAGCACACTGGATGTCATTGCCCGGCATCCTGAACGCTATCGTGTTTATGCTTTAGCAGCGTTACGACAAATTGATTTGCTCGAAACCCAGATAGATCGCTTTAATCCGGCTGTAGTCGTTGTGGTTGATCCGGCTGCTGCCGAGCAATTGCAGACGCGTCTCAGGTCAAAAGGCGCTACGGTTGACGTTCAGACGGGTGCGGATGCACTGGTAAAGCTCGTACAAAGCCCGCAAATCGATACGGTCATGGCAGCCATTGTCGGTGCCGCCGGTTTACCCTCGGCGCTTGCCGCAGCAGAGGCTGGCAAGCGTGTGCTGCTCGCCAATAAAGAAGCACTGGTGATGGCTGGCCCGGTGTTCATGGAAGCGGTTCGTCGATCAGGTGCTGTGCTCTTACCCATCGATAGTGAACACAATGCCATTTTCCAGTCGCTGCCTGCAAACTACGCAGTGAATCCCGAAGAAAATGGTGTTAGCCATATTGTGCTCACGGCATCGGGTGGTCCGTTCCGTGGCTATAAAAAAGAACAATTGACTGAGGTCACGCCGGAGCAGGCCGTCAGCCATCCCAAATGGTCGATGGGCCCCAAGATATCTGTGGACTCGGCGTCACTCATGAACAAAGGTCTTGAAGTGATCGAGGCTCATTTTCTATTTGGTTTGCCTGCCGAAAAGATCAAAGTGGTGGTTCATCCGCAGAGTACGATTCATTCATTGGTTCAGTATGTCGATGGCTCGGTCATTGCAGAACTGGGCGAGCCTGATATGCGCACCCCAATTGCCCACGCGCTGGCATGGCCAGAGCGTATTCAATCCGGCGTTCATGTGCTGGATCTGGTGGCGTGTGGACAGTTTGACTTTGCCGAGCCCGATCTTGATGCGTTTCCCTGTTTGTCCCTCGCCTATGAGGCGCTGCAACGAGGGGGCTCCGCACCAGCCGTATTGAATGCGGCGAATGAAGTGGCAGTTGCTGCGTTTCTGGACAGGAAAATAAAATTCCTTGCGATTCCAGAGGTTATTCGTCAAACGCTGGATGAAATTTCCGATTGTCCGCTCACTGATCTGGATTCGGTTCTGGATGTTGATCGACGCGCCCGGCATTATGCGCAAGCCCTGGTAGATGGTGCACCATGAATTTTATTAATTCTGTGTGGGGCTTTATCGTCGCTATTGGCGTGCTCGTAACGATTCATGAGCTCGGGCATTACCTCGTCATGCGCTGGTGCGGTGTCCGTGTTTTACGTTTTGCGTTTGGTTTCGGTAAAACGCTCTGGTCGCGTAAAGATAAGTCCGGCACCGAATGGGCGATTTGTCTCTGGCCACTGGGCGGTTATGTCAAACCGCTTGATACCCGAGAAGAAACCGGATTGTCTGCCGAACTTCGTAAGCAGGCTTTTGATACGCAACCGGTTTCCAAACGAATCGCTATGGTTGTGGCAGGCCCGTTAGCGAATTTCCTGCTGGCGCTGTTGCTTTACTGGGTTGTGTTTCTCAATGGTATTACCGAGTGGCGGCCTGTACTGGCCGCACCATCTGCAGATACGCCGGCTGCAGCTGCAGGTATCCGCGCTGGAGATATGCTCACCCGCGTCGATGGCCGTATCGTTGATACTTGGTCGGCAGCGCAGTGGCAACTCATACAACTTTTCGGTAAAGAGTCTAGTGTGACCCTGGCAGTAATTGCTACAGAGCATGGTGCGCCAGTCGCGGGTGCTAAAGATCGTGGCGTTGAGTTGCAATTACCCACGGATGTCGCATTAGGCCCCACCTTATTAAGTAGCCTGGGTTTAAAGCTGGCCAGCCCGCCTTTGGCACCGATCGTCGGTCAGGTCCAGGCAGATAGTGCGGCGGCAAGGGCAGGGATGTTGCCGGGCGATCAGATCAAACTGATAGATGGTCATCCGATTAAGGACTGGTTCGAATTTGTGCAGAACGTACGTGCGCACCCTGACCAAACCTTATCGGTTCAAATTGAACGTCAGGGACAAATACTATCTCTAGCCTTAACGCCTGCCCAGCTCGAAGAGCAGGGTCAGGTTATTGGTCGGGCAGGGGTTTCCCCACAACCCGGCCCTATTCCAGCGGCGTATAAGTTTCATCAATCGCTTAATCCGGCGGAAGCATTCGCTGCGGCTGCTACGGAAACCTATGAAAAGAGCCGTTTTACCCTCGTCATGCTGGGTCAGATGATTGTGGGTAAAGCCTCATTAGATAACTTGTCAGGGCCTATCAGCATTGCTTCGGCAGCCGGGCAGACGGTTCGCATTGGTCTGGACGCTTTTTTACGTTTTCTGGCCATCGTCAGTTTATCGCTAGGTGTGATTAACCTGTTGCCGTTGCCTCTCCTAGATGGGGGGCACTTGCTGTATTATTTCGTTGAGATTCTGACTGGAAAACCCGTTTCGGCCAAGCGTCAGGCCTTGTTTCAGCGTTTTGGTGTTGTTTTACTTGGATCGCTGATGTTTATTGCAGTTTTCAACGACTTACAGCGACTATTTAACTGGTAACCGGATGTCTCAGAAGTATCGCCTCTCTCGCAAATCGGGCTTAATGAAGCAGCGCCTTTTTGCCGCCTGCTTTAGTGTTCTGCTTTCCGTGACAGCCCCTGGTGCGTCATGGGCTCAGACGCAGCACGAAACCGAAGCGTTTCGACCCTTCGTTGTGCGAGATATCCGTATAGAAGGGCTCCAGAGAACCGAGCCCGGTACGGTATTTACCTATTTGCCGATTAAAGTCGGTGAAACTGTTGATGCTCAAAAGATTACCGAGGCGATTCGCGCACTTTACGCCACCGGTTTTTTCAAAGACGTCCGTATTGAAGCGGTGGGTCACGAGTTAATCGTTACGATTGCCGAGCGGCCAGCGATTGCTTCGATTACCTTTGAGGGTATGAAAGAGTTTGAGAAAGACGTTGTTCTCAAGTCCCTTAAGGAAGTCGGTCTTGCCGATTCAAGAATTTTTGACCGTTCAGTACTAGAACGGGCAGAGCAAGAACTCAAACGCCAGTACCTCTCCCGCGGTAAATATGCCGTACAGATCACAACAACGGTCACGCCGCTCGAACGTAATCGGGTTGCCATCAACTTCGCCATCCTCGAAGGCGACACGGCTAAAATCCGTGAGATTAATATCATTGGCGCCAAGGCCTATCCTGAAAACGAGTTGCTCGACCTGTTCGAGCAGTCAACGCCTACCTGGATGTCCTGGTATACCAAGAGTGATCAGTACTCCCGCCAGAAGCTGACGGCGGATCTGGAAAAACTGCGCTCGTTCTATCAGGATCGTGGCTATCTGGATTATGCAATCGACTCCACACAGGTATCGATTAGCCCGGATAAAGAGAATATCTACCTGACGATTACGCAGAGTGAAGGTAATCGTTATCTGATCAGCAGCGTTAAGGTGGTTGGTGAGTTTATTGTCCCGGAAGCGGACATTCGGAAACTCATAAAAATTGCACCCGGTCAGGACTTTTCACGTGAAAAAGTGAACCAGACCATCAAGGCAATTACCGAACGTCTGGGCAAAGAAGGCTATGCCTTTGCCAACGTCAACGCGGCGCCGGATATTAATCGTGAAAAACGCCTGGTCGGGTTTACCTTCTTTGTTGATCCGGGCCGTCGTGTTTACGTACGCAAGGTCAACGTTACGGGTAATGTTAAATCCCGCGATGAAGTTGTTCGTCAGGATACGCGTCAGATCGAAGGTGCCTGGTACGACGCTGACAAGATTAAACTATCGCGAGAGCGTTTGATGCGTACCGACTTCTTCAAACAGGTCGATATTCAGACACCGCCAGCACCTGGTACGAACGATCAGGTTGATCTTAATGTGAACGTTGAAGAAAAGTCGACCGGCAGCTTCCAGATTGGTGCCGGTTTCTCCAGTTACGAAAAAATTACGCTATCGGGTTCGATCGCTCAGAACAACCTGTTTGGTAGCGGAAAAAACCTCACGCTTTCTGTCAATACCAGTAAGGTGAATACCCTTTATAACCTGTCTTATACCGATCCGTACTACACGGTTAACGGTATCAGTATTGGTTACGATGGCTATTACAAAACTTTTAACTCGGCGACGCTAGACTGGTTATCCACTTACAAAACCATGTCGGGCGGCGGCGGTATCCGCTTTGGCTATCCGTTGAGTGAAACCAGCAGTATGAATCTGGGCTTTACGATTGATTCGACGAACATTAATTTGTCGGGGGCTAGTACAACAACAGTGACGGATACTTCTGTCACACCGAATGCGACGTACACCTATCCGAATGTTCCATATAACATTTACAACTTCACGCAAAAATATGGCTCTACGAATACCTCGCTGATTTCCAGTGCTGGGTGGCGGTTGAATTCCTTTGATTCGAACATCATGCCGAACAAGGGCAACCGCTTTGGTATTGGTGCTGAAGTGGCCAGTCCGCCGGGTAGTATTGCTTATTACAAGCTGTCCTATCAGGAGCAGCACTTCGTACCACTGACCCCAAAAAATAAATTGATTGCTATGGCCAATATCAATCTGGGTTACGGTCAAGGGATTGGTGATAAAGCCTACCCGTTCTACAAGAATTTCTATGCGGGTGGTATCGGTTCGGTGCGTGGGTATAAACCGGGTACGGTGGGTCCTCAGGCAACGAATGCCGGTGGTGGTACCTCTTATATTGGTGGTAACCAAGTGGCTACCGGTAACTTCGAATTCCAGGGTCCGTTGCCAGGCCTCGGTGACACGATGCGTTGGAACATTTTCTATGATGTGGGTTATGTAGGCGCCGTAGGGTCAGCCACACCAGGTTGCTATCCTGGTATGACTTGTAACCCGACGAATAATACGATTGCGACTTCGGCAGGTATCGGTATGTCCTGGGTATCTCCCGTGGGTCCGCTTAAATTCAGCCTGGGTTATCCTATAGGTGCGGGTCCTGGCGCGCAGAAGCAACCGTTCCAGTTTACGATGGGTAGTGCTTTCTAAAGAGGCTGTTATGAATCGTTTACGTTCTAGTCGTTTAGTACTCCTGGCGATTGCGATGTCCGGAATTTTCTTTTCTGGATTGGTCGCTGCAACAGAAACCAAGATCGGTTTTGTCGATATGCAGCGTCTTTTTGATCAGGCACCGATTGCTATTAAAGCCAACAAGAAACTCACGGCCGAGTTTGCCAAACGTGAACTTGAGCTGCAAAAATTGGGCAAGCAGATTAAATCCCAGCAGGAAGCACTGGAAAAGAATGGCGCGACGATGTCCGAGACTGAACGTCGTAATCGCGAGCGTGATCTATCGGATGCTTCGCGTGACTTTCAGCGTAAACAGCGCGAGTTCCGTGAAGACCTTGATGTGCGCCGCAACGAAGCGATGGCAGTGGTTATCGAGCGAGCCAACAAGGCGCTCAAGCAAATTGCTGAAACAGAAAAGTATGATCTGATCGTTCAGGATGCCGTTTACTTTAGTCCGCGCATCGATATTACGGACAAAATTATCAAGGCGTTGGCTGATGATGGGAAGCTGCCAGCACAATGAGTAAGCCTAAGGTAACCCTAACGCTGGAAGAGATTCAGGCAAAACTCGGGGGTGAGCTGGTAGGGGATGCTGCTGTCGCAATCACTGCGATCGCTCCGTTGGCAGATGCCATCGAAGGGCAGGTGAGTTTTCTCTCCCAACGGAAATACGCCCCTTTACTGGCGACAACCGGTGCATCGGCCTTGATTCTGCCAATGGAAGCCAAGGGCCATTTCCCGCGCGCCCATATACTTACAGCTAATCCGTACCTGTATTTTGCGCGTGTTAGCCAGTTATTGAATCCGGTGTCGGTTCCCGATCCGCGAATTCACCCAACAGCTGTTATCTCACCTACCGCCAAGATTGGACGTAACGCGATCATTCATGCAGGAGTGGTGATCGGTGATGATGTGTCTATCGGTGATGATGCATTGATCTACCCGAACGTGGTTATTTATCACGATTGCCAACTGGGAGATCGTGTGGTGTTGCACGCAGGGGTAGTGATTGGTGCCGATGGGTTTGGCAATGCCAAGGATGGTGATGCCTGGATCAAAATCCCGCAGATCGGCCGTACAGTCATTGGTAATGATGTCGAAGTGGGCGCCAATACCTGTATTGACCGCGGTGCACTAGATGACACGGTAATCGGTGATGGTGTCCGTATCGATGATCAGATTATGATCGGCCACAATTGCCGGATCGGCGATCACACCGCCATTGCGGCATGCGCAGGAATCGCCGGCAGCACGACCATAGGTAAGCGTTGCATTATTGGCGGTGCTGCGATGTTTTCCGGGCACATCGAGATTTGTGACGATGTCACGATTTCGGGAGGCACGGCTGTTATTAAAAACATCCGTAAGCCGGGTCAATACACAGGGGTATTTCCTAGTCTGCAGCATGCGGACTGGTTACATATTGCAGCGAACTTGCGCCAGCTTGATAGCCTGGCGAGCAAAGTTCAGTTACTAGAAGCACAAATTAAAACTTTGACCGAAAAACAGAACGGGGAGTAATCAACATGCCACAACTCAATATCCATCAGATCCGTAAGATTCTCCCGCACCGTTATCCGTTCCTACTCGTTGACCGCGTAGAAGATATTGATTATGGTAAAACCATTCACGCCATCAAGAACGTGACGGTGAATGAACCCTGTTTCACAGGTCATTTCCCTGAATATCCCGTTATGCCAGGTGTGCTGATTATGGAAGCAATGGCACAAGCCGCTGCTATTCTGACATTTGCATCCGCCACAGAAGAAGAAACACTTCAAGCAGCGGATGATCTGTATCTCTTTGCCGGTATCGACAATGCACGCTTCAAGCGCCCTGTTGGCCCTGGTGATCGTCTGGATCTGTATGCCGAGATGGTTGCTAACAAGCGTGGCATTTATAAATACAAAGCCGTTGCCAAGGTAGACGGCCAGGTTGTGGCAGAAGCCGATCTCATGTGTGCGCATCGTAAGATGGGCGGTGCCTGATATGGTTAACATTCACCCGAGTGCACTCGTTCATCCGAAGGCCCAGCTTGGCATCGGTGTGAATGTGGGTGCGTTCACGATTATTGGAGAGCACGTCAGTATCGGAGACGGTACGAGTATCGGCTCGCACTGCGTGATTGAAGGTCACACCACGATTGGTAGAGATAACAATATTCACCACTACGCTGCCTTAGGTGGTGTGCCCCAGGATAAGAAATATAACGGTGAACCCACTCGTCTCGAAATCGGTGATCGCAATACCATTCGTGAATTCGTGAGCTTCAATGTAGGTACTGTTCAGGATAAAGGCGTGACCTCTATCGGTTCGGACAACTGGGTCATGGGCTACGTTCATGTGGCACACGATTGTCGTATTGGTAATCAGACGATTCTGGCGAGTAACGCCCAATTAGCGGGTCACTGCGAAGTAGGTGACTGGGCCATTCTGGGTGGACACACTGGTTATCATCAGTTTGTGCGTATTGGGGCGCATGCCATGATTGGCGGTGGGTCCATGCTGGTGCAGGATGTGCCGCCCTTTGTCATGGCGCAAGGTTATCCAACTATTCCTCGCGGTATTAATGCAGAAGGCCTTAAGCGTCGTGGTTATACCTCTGAAGCCATTAACGCCATCAAACAGGCTTATCGTGTCGTCTACAAGTCAGGCTTGAGCATGGAAGAAGCACGTCTCAAACTGGATGAAATCCAGAAGACGGCGCCTGAGGTGGGCATTCTTAACGAGTTTCTTGCTTCGTCACAGCGCGGCATTATTCGTTAACTCGGGTGGCGTTTGTGTCTGACAGCCCCCTGAAATTTGCGCTTGTAGCCGGAGAGGCTTCAGGGGATGTGCTGGGTGCCAGCCTGATTCAGGCGTTGAAAAACCGATATCCGAATGCAGAGTTTATGGGGATTGGCGGTCCTAAAATGATCGCTGCCGGTCTGCGAAGTGAGTATGAGCAGGAAAAGCTCGCGGTACGCGGTGCTGCAGAAGTGCTGTCACATCTGCCAGAAATTCTATCGATACGTCGTGGCATTATTTCGCGGTTAAAAGCCTGGCGCCCCAATGTCTTTATCGGCATAGATGCACCTGATTTCAACCTCACGGTAGAACGGAAGCTTAAAGCCACCGGTATTCCTACAGTGCATTATGTCAGCCCAACCGTTTGGGCATGGCGCCGCGGTAGAACTAAAAAAATTGTCGCGGCAGTGAACCAGCTGTTGTGCCTCTTTCCCTTTGAACCGGCCTGTTATACGGATAAGGGTTTGCATCCGGTTTTTGTAGGCCACCCCCTGGCCGACGAAATCGATATTAATCCGGATCGCGCCTTGGTCCGACAAAGCCTCAAGTTGCCAGAAGCGTCACCACTCATCACTCTGATGCCGGGCAGTCGCCAATCCGAGTTGGCATTTCATGCTGAACTGTTTATCAATACTGCCAATCGTGTCGCCACTGAATTGCCGGATGCACTATTTCTAGTGCCATTAGCCACGCCAGAAACAAGGCAGCTTTTTGAAACCGCTCTGGGGCAATTTGCGCAACCCGGTTTGCGCGCGAAGATTCTCTATGGCCATGCCCGTGAAGCGCTGGCGGCCAGTGATCTTGCGCTGGTTTGTAGCGGTACGGCAACGCTTGAGGCGGCTTTGCTGCGGTGCCCTATGGTCATCACTTATAAGGTCACAGCCATTTCTGCGTGGATTTACCGGAAGATGCGGTATCTCACCTGGGTCGGGTTGCCTAATATTCTGCTGGGTCGTTTGGTGGTACAGGAGTTGCTACAGGAAGATGCAACACCCGAGAAGTTATCGACTGCGCTGATTGATCTCTGGCGCCACCCAAACCGGCGTAAAGAGATGGAAGCGTCTTTTGCAGCCATTCATACCAAGCTCCGCCAGAACTCCGCGGAGCGTGCCGCCGATGCCGTTGTTGCTTGCCTCAAATTGCAGGCATGAGTATGCAGCACTGGATCTGTGGTGTTGATGAAGCAGGGCGAGGGCCTTTGGTCGGCTCGGTCGTTGCCGCTGCCGTCATTCTTGATCCTGCCCGCCCGATTGTTGGCCTAGCCGATTCAAAAAAATTACGTCCGGCAGTCCGTGAACGACTGGCGATTGAAATCCGGGAAAAGGCGATTGCCTGGTGCGTTGCAGAAGCCTCTGCGCAGGAAATTGATCAGATCAATATATTGCAGGCAACCATGCTGGCCATGAAGCGTGCTGTTGCGGGCTTGCAAGTGGTTGCCACACATGCACTGATTGATGGCAACAGAATTCCACAAGGACTATCTTGTAGCGCTGAAGCGATTGTTAAAGGCGACGCGAAAGAACCTGCGATATCAGCTGCGTCGATTCTGGCTAAAACCGCCAGAGATGCGCAGATGGTCGCGCTGGATGCGATTTATCCCCAGTATGGTTTTGCCAAACACATGGGTTATCCAACCCCCGTTCATTTGGCGGCACTTAAGCTGCATGGCCCATTATCTGAGCATCGCTGTAGTTTCGGACCCGTTGCGCAATGTGCATTACCGGGTGTTGCCTGATGGAAGTGATCAGCTCACGCCAGAATGCGCTGGTCAAACAGCTCAAAAAGCTGATTGATAGTAAAAAAGCGCGCATCGAACATGCCCAGGTGGTTGCTGAGGGCGCGCATCTGCTTGATATACAGCTGTCTGTTGGCATCCGGCCAGAGCTTATTGTCATTGCTGAACGTTGTGTCAATCTCCCCGAGATTACTGGATTGCTTGATCGGGTGCCTTCTGCTCGATGGGTGGTGCTGACTGATGTGATTTTTGATCAGATTGCACCCGCTGATGCGCCGATCGGGTTGCTGACGGTTAGTGCTGCGGTCAGTCATGATCGGGGACCGCTTTCGACAGTAGACACGCTCGTGCTGGATCGTATTCAGGATCCGGGTAATGTGGGCAGTCTTATTCGTACAGCGGTTGCGGCGGGCGTGCGCCAAATCGTTCTTTCAGCTGGTTGCGCTGATCCCTGGTCGCCCCGCTGTTTAAGGGCAGGGCAAGGTGCGCAATGGCTGGCAACGATTTATCCGGATGTAGTGCTTGAAGACTTTGTTGGTGCGTTTAAGGGCTCGATTACCGCTACTGTGCTTGATGGTGGTACGAATCTGTATAGCCATCAACTCATGCAGGCTACGGCATGGCTATTTGGTAACGAGGGGCAGGGTGTTAAACCCGAGCTCATTCAAATGGCCTCTCACCGCATAACAATTCCTATGCCGGGTGGCATGGAGTCGCTGAATGTGAATGCTGCTGCGGCCGTCTGCCTGTTTGAACAGGTACGACAAAGAGGCTAAGCTTCGCTAGAAGGCAGTCTTGCTGTCGAGGCGTATTTCCTGAAGCACCGTCGTTGAAATCTCTTCGATGCTCTTGGTTGAAGAGTCTAGCCAGTGGATACCTTCGCGACGCATCATCTTCTCTGCATCAGATACTTCTGCGCGACAGTTGGCGAGAGAGGCGTATTTGCTATTGGGTCGACGTTCTTCACGAATTTTTGCCAGGCGTTCGGGTTGAATGGTTAAACCAAAAAGCTTTGATTTGTGATCTTTGAGTTTGCCAGGCAGTACGCCACGCTCGAAGTCTTCCGGGATGAGCGGAAAGTTGGCTGCTTTGACGCCGTACTGCATGGCCAGATAAAGCGATGTAGGTGTTTTGCCGCAGCGCGAAACGCCAACCAGAATGACATCGGCTTCGCTCAGGTCGCGATCGGTAATGCCGTCATCATGCGCGAGTGTGTAATTGATCGCCTCAATCCGGTTTTTGTAATCAGAACTGTCTGTACGGCCGTGTGTTCGACCTACCGTATGATTTGATTTGATATTGATTTCAGCTTCAATTGGCGCCAGAAAAGTTTTGAAGAAATTCAGGCATAACGCAGGCGCGGCTTCTAGCAGTGCAGAGATTTCTGTATCTACAAGCGTTGTGAAGACAATCGGACAAAAGCTATCTCGCTCTGCAACTGCCTCGATTCTCTGTACAGCCTCAAGGGCTTTTTCTCGGGTATTGATGAAGGGTAGGCGATGCTGAACCCACTCCACACCTTCAAACTGGCTCAAAAGGCTATGGCCTAGAGATTCCGCGGTGATGCCCGTGCCGTCGGATACAAAGAATACAGTACGTTTTGTCATGATGTCTGCATTGTATACAATCACAATGATTCTAGGTGGTAAGGTGGTAATACCAAAACATCAGTTAAATCTGAAAATATTTCATTGTATCTACAGGCTTTTTTACAACAAGCTGTGATAAATTGAACGCCATTGATCAACCACCGAATATTGGTATTACCAATTGGCGACAGTTCGACATGGCTCAGGATTTAAAGACTGCACATCGGTTGTCTGACACGGTTGCCCGTCAGCTAGAGCAGCGCATTCTTGAAGGCGCGCTCAAGGCGGGTGATCGCCTGCCGGCAGAGCGTGAACTCTCGCTGGAGCTTGGTGTGTCTCGTCCCAGCCTGCGTGAGGCGATCCAGAAGTTAGCATCGCGCGGGTTGCTCTACAGTCGCCAGGGTGGGGGTACCTTTGTTGCAGACCAATTGAATGATGCACTGGCAGACCCCTGGGCGCAGATGTTGGCGTCTCATCCGGCGCTCAATGACGATTTGCTGGAATTCAGAGCGGTGCTAGAAAGTCAGTGTGCCGTTTGGGCTGCCGTAAGAGCAACGCCCGCTGACCTTTTGCGGCTGGATCAATGTTTGAAAGCAGCGGAGGCTGCTGTAGCAACGCTCAACGCTGAAGCGGTTACCGAAGCCGATCTCGCTTTTCATCAGGCGCTTGCCGAAGCTGCGCATAACGCCTTTGCGGCCCATCTCATGTCGATGGTGCAAAAACTGCTGCAAAAAGACATTCTGTTCAATCTCGGTGAGCTGATCAGCGTACCGGTGGCAAGCCGCATGTTGATTAATCAATGGACGGCGATTGTTGATGCCGTCCGTCTTCAGAATACAGAGGCTGCTAGCCAGGCAGCAGCCACACACTCCGGTTTTTTCCGCGAAACGCTCAATCAGGCACAGCGTGCACTAGCCCGTCGCGAAACCGCCGAGCGACGTTTATCTACTTCTTGATTTCTTATTGCACTTCAACCTTAAAGGACCGTTCATGAACGCCTCTGTGATTAACTTCAAAGAACTCCGCATGTCAGATGTGGAGCAAGTGGGTGGTAAAAACGCATCGCTGGGTGAAATGATTAGCCAGCTTTCATCGGCCGGCGTTCGCGTACCGGGTGGCTTTGCTACAACGGCAGACGCCTACCGTGTCTTTCTGGCGCATAACGGCCTGGCAGATCGTATTAATGCCAGCCTGGATGCACTGGATGTTGATGATGTTGATGCCTTGCTGAAGGCAGGCGCCGAGATTCGTCGCTGGGTTGTAGAAACACCATTCCCACCACAGCTTGAAAAAGAAATTGCTGTTCATTACGCCGCATTGATCGCAGAAAGTGGCCCCGAAGCATCGTTCGCAGTGCGTTCGTCTGCAACGGCAGAAGATTTGCCGGATGCATCCTTTGCAGGCCAACAGGAGTCGTTCCTCAATATCGTTGGCCTCGACAATATTCTGCATGCCATTAAGGAAGTATTCGCATCGCTTTATAACGATCGAGCCATTTCCTATCGTGTACACAAAGGCTTTGCTCATGCTGATGTAGCGCTCTCTGCAGGTATTCAGCGAATGGTTCGTTCAGACAAGGGTGCGGCTGGTGTGATGTTCACCCTGGATACCGAATCCGGTTTCCGTGATGCCATTTTTGTTACGGCTTCATATGGCCTGGGCGAGACGGTGGTGCAGGGCGCGGTGAACCCGGATGAGTTCTATGTGCACAAACCCATGCTGCGCGAAGGTCGCCCAGCGGTCATTCGTCGTAATCTCGGTTCAAAACTGATCAAGATGATTTTCTCGACGGATCATCAGGCCGGTAAATCAACGCACACGGTTGACGTATCTGAAGCTGAGCGCAATCAGTTTTCAATCCGCGAAGAAGAGGTGCTTGAGCTTGCCCGTTTTGCCGACATCATCGAAAAACATTATCAGCGTCCGATGGACATCGAATGGGGTCGTGATGGTGTAGATGGTCGTCTGTATATTCTTCAGGCCCGTCCGGAAACCGTTAAGTCGCAAGAATCCAAAGACAAGGTCGAGAAGTTTGCCCTGAAATCCTACGGCAAGGTGCTGGCATCAGGTCGAGCCATTGGCCAAAAGATTGGCGTGGGTCCGGTGCGCGTTGTGAGTGATCCATCGCAAATGAATACCGTTAAGGCGGGCGATGTGCTTGTTGCTGACATGACCGACCCAAACTGGGAACCGGTGATGAAGCGCGCTTCAGCCATTGTTACCAACCGCGGTGGCCGTACCTGTCACGCAGCCATTATTGCGCGTGAACTCGGTATTCCAGCCATTGTGGGTTGCGGTGATGCAACTGAAACCCTCACCGAAGGTGAAACGGTTACCGTTTCCTGTGCCGAAGGTGATACGGGGCACGTCTACCGCGGTGCCCAGGAATATGAAATCACCACGCGTGATCTGGGTGAGCTGCCAGAGATTCCTGTAAAAATCATGATGAACGTGGGCAATCCGGAACTGGCTTTCGACTTTGCTCAGTTGCCAAACGAAGGCGTTGGTCTGGCCCGCGTTGAGTTCATCATCAACAACATTATTGGCGTACACCCGAAAGCGATTCTCGAAATCGATCGTTTGCCTGCCAGCAAGCGTGAAGAAATCCAGCGTCGTGCCCGTGGCTATGCAGATCCGGTCAGCTTCTTTACCGACAAGCTGGTCGAAGGCGTTGCAACCATTGCGGCTGCCTTCTGGCCTAAGCCAGTGATCGTTCGTTTGTCTGACTTTAAGTCCAACGAATACCGCAAGCTGCTCGGTGGCGATCTCTATGAGCCGGAAGAAGAAAATCCGATGCTTGGCTTCCGTGGTGCCTCCCGTTACATCGCTCAAACCTTCCAGGATTGTTTTGCCATGGAATGCAAGGCCATGCGCATCGTGCGTGAAGTGATGGGTTACACCAATGTGCAGCTGATGGTGCCGTTCGTGCGTACACTGGGCGAAGCAGAGCAGGTAGAAAAGCTACTCGCCGGCCATGGTCTGCGTCGTGGCGAGCATGATCTGAAACTCATCATGATGTGTGAAATTCCATCCAATGCATTGCTGGCCGATCAATTCCTTCAGTACTTTGATGGCATGTCGATTGGTTCAAACGATTTGACACAGCTGACTCTGGGTCTGGATCGTGACTCAGGGTTGGTTGCATCGCTGTTCGATGAGCGTGATCCGGCGGTGAAAATGCTGCTTGAGCGCGCCATCGAAGCCTGTAATAAGGCCGGCAAATACATTGGTATTTGTGGTCAGGGACCTTCAGACCATCCGGATCTGGCCGAGTGGTTGACCGATAAGGGCATCACCAGCCTATCACTCAATCCGGATACCGTCGTTGATACCTGGCAGCAGATCGCTAAGCGCGGCTAAAAGCGTATCAGTGCTCGCAACGGGATGCTTCGGCATCCCGTTTTTTATGCGTGATTGGAAAAGCGGGGAAGTGTAATCTTCCAGCGAATGGCCATCATGCGAACCGTGATACAGGCGGCCAGTGCAATCCATGCAGCGAGTTTCACATTGACGCCCAGCGCATCCAGACCGATCAGGGCCATGGCGCCAATCCAGGCCGCGGTGGCATAGAGCTCGCTGGTGAAGACCAGCGGTACTTCGTTAATGAGGGTGTCGCGCAGGAGTCCGCCAAAGACGGCAGTCACTACACCTAAGACGCTGGCGGTAAGCCAGGGCATGTTCCAGTCCAGTGCGACCTGTGTACCCACAATGGCGAATAGAGCCAGCCCGATGGCGTCCGGAATCAAGAACAGCTTCTCGGGCAAATGCCGTACCCGTGTCACAAAGAAGGTGATGAAGGCGGTGATGACAGTGACCCAAAGATAGGTCTCATCCGCCATCCAGAAAACTTTGCGGCCCAGCAGTAGATCGCGCACCGTGCCCCCGCCCAGCGATGTGGCTACGGCCGCCATTAGCGCGCCAAAAAGATCCACGCCTTTGTCGCGTGCAACAAGAACGCCTGTCACCGAGCAGACAACCGATGCGGCTAGACCGAGCCCGTAAATCAGCGAGTCGTTCGCCTGGACAATATGCTCGGGGATGATCATGGTGCCTCCGTGATTTAGCGAACCTGGGTTTTGAGCAGTCGACCCTGCTCACGCTTCCAGTCTTTCTCTTTTTCAGTATCGCGCTTGTCGTGCAGCTTCTTACCTTTAGCCAGGCCGATCTGCGCCTTGATACGCCCCTTGCTGTAATGCAGATCAATCGGTACCAGTGCGTAACCGGCGCGTTCTACTTTGCCGATCAGCGTATCGATTTCGCGGCGATTCAGCAGCAGCTTGCGCGTTCTGGTCGCGTCCGGGTGTACATGCGTTGAGGCAGAAATCAAGGGCGTAATGTGCATCCCAATGATGAATAGCTCACCATTTAAAACAACGACATATGCTTCTTTGATTTGAATGCGTCCGGCGCGTATGGCTTTGCATTCCCAACCTTCCAGGCAGAGTCCGGCCTCGAACTGTTCTTCGATAAAGTACTCGTGAAAAGCCTTCTTGTTGGAAACAATGCTCATTGGTGCAGGTATTCGCTAAAATACGGCATTCTACAACCCTTCATCAAATCATCGTGTATCCATGGCGCTCGTTGAGAAAACCGTACTGATCGAGAACTCCGCCGCCCAGATGTATGCCCTGGTCGATGATGTGGAGCGTTACACCGAGTTTCTGCCCTGGTGTGCCAAAGCCGAACTCAAATACCGTGATGCGCATAAAACGGTTGCAACCCTGCATATAGACTTTTTGAGTGTGAAATCACACTTCACCACCGAAAATACCAAGGTCTATCCCACACAGATGACCATGAAACTGATTGACGGGCCTTTCCGTCGGTTTGACGGTCAGTGGACATTCAAACCACTCTCTGAAAACGCTTGTAAGATCGAATTCCGCTTGAGTTATGAGTTTTCCAGTAAGCTGTTTGAAAAAATCATTGGTCCGGTCTTCAGCCGTATCGCCAATACCTTTATAGAGGCCTTCGTACAGAGGGCGGCACAGGTTTATAAAGCACCATGAAAATAGAAGTCTGTTACGCACTGGCTGATCGTCAGGAACTTGTTAACGTGGATCTTCCGGAAGGTTCAACAGCCCTGCAGGCGGTTGAGGCCTCAGGTTTGCTGCTGAAATACCCTGAAATTGAGCCCGGTGGCCTTAATAAGCTGGGCGTTTTCGCCAAACTCGTTAAAGCAGATGCCGTGCTTCGCGATCGGGATCGGGTCGAAATTTACCGCCCGCTCATTGCAGATCCTAAAGAAGTCCGTCGTCAAAAGGCCGCTGAAGGCAAGGTCATGAAGCGGGGCGCTGCTGAGTTGAATACGGCCGAATAATCATCATTTCTGGCAAAGCCCTTGTAGGCGCTCTAGTGTCGCCAGATTTTGTCGCATGGTGGCCAATCCGGAATCAGGAATGAGTAGTTTGCCGCTGGCCTTGTCCTTTTCCGTCTGTTCCAGGGTCGTTTTAGTTTCCATATAGCGTTTGTTAATGCCCCGGCACGTGGCAGCCTCTTCAGGCGTCTGTTTTTGTGGCAAAGGCTTCGTTTTAGGAGGTATATCCTTGTCTGCGCGCTGATTAATGGTCTTATCGGTAGCTGGCAGGGTCATCAGCTGGTTCAGTTCCAGCGCCTGGACGCCCTTGGGTAAGGGCTGATCAGAGATCAGGAGCGTGCCGTCACTTAACCGGCCAGTCTGGATTTGAGCCTGGAGGGTGCATGGCAATAGGCTGAGGGTTAAAACCCAGAGGCCTAAATGGATTTTTGGCAGGGCAGGCATATCAGTAAGAAGCGGCATAAGGGCGAGACGGGAAGGGCATAGTTCCGTATAATATCGTTTTGTGTCTTGGGGCTTTGCACCATGCAGCTTATTCAGAAAGCGCTCACTTTTGACGACGTTTTGCTCGTTCCGGCGCACTCCGCAATTCTTCCGCGTGATGTTTCACTGCAAACGCGTCTAACGCGTGATATTTCCCTCAATTTACCGCTGCTTTCGGCTGCCATGGATACGGTGACCGAAGGTCGACTGGCCATTGCTCTGGCTCAAGAGGGCGGCATCGGTATTATTCACAAGAACCTGACACCAGCCCAGCAAGCGGCAGAGGTTGCCAAGGTTAAACGCTATGAATCGGGTGTGCTGAAAGATCCAATCACGATTAACCCGAACATGATGGTGCGCGATGTGCTGGCGTTAACGCAACAGCACCGCATTTCCGGCCTACCTGTTTTGGATAAGAGCGGTAAGGTTGTGGGTATCGTCACTAACCGTGATTTGCGCTTCGAGGATAACCTGGATCAGGCTGTACGTCAGATCATGACCCCGAAGAAAAAGCTGGTGACCGTCCGTGAAGGCGGCAGCATCGAAGAAGCAAAGGCCTTGATGCATCAACATCGTATCGAGCGTGTTCTGGTGGTTGATGATGAGTTCCAGCTTCATGGTCTGATTACCGTTAAAGACATTCTCAAAGCGACCGAGCATCCTAATGCGTCAAAAGATGCTTCCGGCCGTCTGCGAGCCGGCGCGGCTGTTGGTGTCGGTGCAGGCACCGAAGAGCGCGTTGAATTGCTGGCCGAGGCCGGTGTGGATGTCATCGTCGTTGATACGGCGCATGGCCATTCGCAAGGCGTACTGGATCGCGTCCAGTGGGTTAAGAAGAACTATCCGAACGTTCAGGTCATTGGCGGCAATATCGCCACGGCCGATGCAGCGCGTGCGCTGGCGGATCATGGTGCTGATGGCGTTAAGGTCGGTATCGGCCCAGGTTCCATCTGTACCACCCGTATTGTTGCCGGTGTGGGCGTGCCGCAGATTACGGCTATCGCTAACGTCGCCAAAGCACTCGAAGGCACTGGCGTACCGCTGGTAGCGGATGGTGGCATCCGATTCTCGGGTGATATTGCCAAAGCCATCGCCGCTGGTGCCAATTGCGTCATGCTGGGTGGTTTGTTTGCCGGTACGGAAGAAGCACCGGGTGAAGTCGAATTGTTCCAGGGCCGCTCGTACAAGAGCTATCGTGGCATGGGTTCGCTGGGCGCCATGCAGGCCGGTTCAAGCGATCGCTACTTCCAGGAAAACACCGCTAACGTTGATAAGTTTGTGCCTGAAGGTATCGAAGGTCGCGTTCCTTACAAAGGTTCGGTGCTGGCAGTGATTCACCAGCTCATGGGCGGTTTGCGCTCTTCCATGGGTTACCTGGGATGCGCCACAATTGCCAATATGCATAAGCAGGCGCAGTTCGTTGAGATCACTTCGGCAGGCGTGCGTGAATCGCACGTTCATGATGTGCAGATCACCAAAGAAGCACCTAACTACCACGTTGAATAATCCAGTCTTATGTCGCATACACATCAAAAGATTCTTGTCCTTGATTTCGGTTCACAACTGACCCAGCTGATTGCGCGCCGTGTGCGTGAGCAACAGGTTTACTGTGAACTGCATCCTTTTGATGTGAGCGACGAGTTTGTTCGCAACTTCAACCCGCAGGGCATTATCCTCTCCGGTGGACCGAACTCGGTATATGAAGCAACCGAATGGAAAGCACCTCAATCAGTATTTGAACTGGGTGTGCCTGTGCTCGGTATTTGCTATGGCATGCAGACGATGGCCGAACAACTGGGCGGCAAGGTAGAGAGCTCGAACAAACGCGAATTCGGTTACGCTGAAATGCGCGCCCGTGGCCACTCTAAACTCTTCGAAGGCCTGCAGGATCGGGGTAATGATCAGGGTCATGGCTTGCTGGATGTCTGGATGAGCCATGGTGACAAAGTCACCGAATTGCCGCCGGGTTTCAAAGTGATTGGTGACAACGAATCGACACCGGTCGCAGCCATGGCCGATGAAGAGCGTCGTTTCTACGCCGTTCAGTTCCATCCGGAAGTAACGCATACGCTGAAGGGCAAGGAAATGTTTGCCCGCTTCGTTCATGATATCTGTGGCTGTGGTCGTGACTGGACCATGCCGAACTACGTGGAAGAAGCCGTTGAAAAGATTCGCGCCCAGGTTGGCCAAGAAGAAGTCATTCTCGGTCTCTCTGGCGGTGTTGACTCATCCGTTGCCGCCGCGCTGATTCACCGTGCTATTGGTGACCAGCTCACCTGTGTTTTTGTTGATAATGGTCTGCTGCGGCTGAATGAAGCAGAGCAGGTCATGGAAACCTTTGCGCGTGGTCTGGGCGTTAAGGTGGTGCATGTCGATGCTTCCGAGCAGTTCCTCGGTCATCTGAAGGGCGTGACGGACCCGGAACAGAAACGCAAAATCATTGGCCGCGAGTTCGTCGAGGTCTTCGACGCCGAGTCAAAGAAACTGGTCAATGCCAAATGGTTAGCCCAAGGTACGATCTATCCGGATGTGATCGAATCGGCTGGCGCTAAAACTGGCAAGGCGCATACCATCAAGTCACACCACAACGTGGGCGGTCTACCCGAGCACATGAAGCTCAAACTGCTTGAACCGCTGCGCGAATTGTTCAAAGATGAAGTCCGTGAACTGGGTGTTGCACTGGGCTTACCGCATGACATGGTTTATCGTCACCCGTTCCCGGGGCCGGGTCTGGGCGTACGTATTCTGGGTGAAGTCAGAAAAGACTTCGCCGATCTATTACGCCGCGCCGATGCCATCTTCATTGACGAGCTGCGTGCATCCGGCTGGTACGAAAAGACATCGCAGGCTTTTACTGTATTCCTGCCCGTCAAGAGTGTCGGCGTCATGGGTGATGGCCGTACCTATGAGTACGTGGTCGCGCTACGTGCTGTTGAAACGCAGGACTTTATGACAGCACATTGGGCAGAACTGCCGCACAGCCTGCTGGGCAAGGTCAGTAATCGCATCATTAACGAAGTGCGTGGGATTAACCGGGTGGTCTACGATATCTCGGGTAAACCACCGGCCACAATTGAGTGGGAGTGATTTGATGTAGCACTTTTGTGCTACATTGGTGGTTCATGTTTTGCAAGGAGCTAACCGTGGCCACCACCTCCATTCGCTTACCCGATGACCTTAAAGCGCGCATTGCCGATGCGGCTAAACAGGTTGGGACAACAACACACAGTTTTATTCTTGCTGCCATTGCCGAGAAGGCAGAGCAGGTAGAGTTGCGTGCGGACATGGAATATGTCGCTGCGAAACGCTACGCAGATATCGTTGCTTCTGGAGAAACTATCGGTTGGGATGATATGCGCGCTTATTTGAAAGCGCGGATTGCCGGTAAAGCTGTAAAAGCACCGCTTCCACGAAAATTTAGTAGCTAACGCGTAACGGTTATGGCCCGTATTGAGCTTGCCCGTGAGGTTGCGGAGGATGTAGAGCGCATTCTCGATCATCTGGCGACATTTGATGTTCCTCAAGCCAATCAACGTATCGAGGAAATCATTACAGCACTCGATGTGTTGCTACAAAACCCGCAGATTGGACGGCCAGTGGCTGATGGGTTACGTGAGCTCGTTATCGGGCGGGATACCCGTGGTTATCTGGCACTGTATCGCTATGAATCCTTGATGGATACCGTATTTGTTCTTGCAATACGCAGCCAGCGTGAAGCTGGTTACGTCACCTCTGTTTAAGCACCCCATGGAAATCAAGGTTAACTTTCTCGATAAGCTCCGTCTTGAGGCTAAGTTCGATGACTTCACCGTCATTGCCGATCAGCCTGTCCGTTATAAGGGCGATGGCTCTGCCCCGGGGCCTTTTGATTACTTCCTAGCATCATCTGCCTTGTGCGCTGCGTATTTCGTCAAGTTGTACTGCGATACGCGCAATATTCCGACAGAGAACATTCGCCTGTCGCAAAACAATATCGTTGATCCTGAAAACCGTTATCAACAGACTTTCAAGATTCAGGTAGAGCTGCCGCCGGACATCTCGGAAGTAAATCGTCGGGGTATTTTGGCGTCTATCGAGCGCTGTACCGTGAAAAAGGTGGTGCAGACTGGCCCAGAGTTTGTGATCGAAGAGGTTGAGAGCCTGGATGCTGATGCTCAGTCGTTGCTCACTCTAAAGCCAACATCTGAGGCAGGCACCTACATAACGGGTAAGGATTTGCCGCTTGAGCAAACCATTGCCAATATGTCGAGCCTTCTGGCAGACATTGGGATCAAAATCGAGATCGCCTCATGGCGCAATATCATCCCTAACGTATGGTCCTTGCACATTCGCGATGCGCATTCTCCGATGTGCTTCACCAACGGCAAAGGTGCCACGAAGGAAAGCGCGTTGGCATCAGCACTTGGGGAATATATCGAGCGCCTCACGAATAATCACTTTTATGCCGGCGCATATTGGGGCGAGGATATCGCCAACGGCTCCTTTGTCCATTATCCCAATGAACAATGGTTTAAACCCGGTCCGAAGGATGCGTTACCTAAAGAGATTCTCGATGAATACTGCCTCGAGATCTACAATCCGGAAGGTGAGTTACACGCCTCGAATCTGATCGATACCAATTCTGGAAATAAGGCGCGCGGCATCTGTTCATTACCTTACATAAGACAGTCCGATGGCGAGGTAGTGTATTTTCCATCGAATTTGATTGAGAACTTGTTTGTCAGTAACGGCATGAGCGCGGGAAATACGCTGGCTGAAGCCCAAGTCCAATGCCTATCGGAGATCTTTGAACGGGCGGTCAAGCGCGAGATCCTGGAAGGGGAAATCACCTTGCCAGATGTGCCGAAAGACGTGCTCGCTAAATATCCCGGCATTCTGGCGGGAATAGAAGGGCTGGAAGCCCAGGGGTTCCCGGTGTTGGTGAAGGATGCATCGCTTGGTGGCGAGTATCCGGTCATGTGTGTGACGCTGATGAATCCACGAACCGGCGGTGTGTTTGCTTCTTTCGGTGCGCATCCAAGTTTAGAAGTCGCGTTGGAGCGCAGCCTGACGGAGCTACTGCAGGGTCGCAGCTTTGAAGGTCTCAATGACCTGCCAAAGCCCACCTTTGAAAGCCAGGCGGTTACCGAGCCATATAACTTTGTCGAACATTTTATTGACTCCAGCGGCATCGTCTCCTGGCGTTTCTTCAGTGCCAAATCCGATTACGATTTTGTCGAGTGGGATTTTTCAGCACAAGGACCAAACGCTAATGTAGAAGAGGCGGCAACGCTATTCGGCATTCTTGAAGACATGGGCAAAGAGGTCTATACGGCTGTCTATGATCAGCTTGGTGCCGTAGTATGCCGGATACTCGTGCCCGGATATTCAGAGGTTTATCCGGTTGAAGATCTGGTCTGGGATAACACCAACAAAGCGTTACTGTTCCGTGAAGATATCCTGAATCTGCATCAGTTGGATGAAGAGTGCCTCGAAGCCTTACTTGATCGCTTAGAGAACAACGAGCTGGATGAGTACTCGGACATTGCCACGTTAATCGGTATCCAGTTTGACGAAAATACGGCCTGGGGTCAGCTCACAGTCCTTGAATTGAAGCTGCTCATTCAGCTTGCGTTGCAGCAGTTTGAAGAAGCGCACGAGCTGGTCGGTGCATTCCTGCAGTACAACGACAACACGCTCGATCGCGGGTTGTTTTATCAGGCATTGAATGTGGTGCTGGAAGTATTGCTCGATGATGAACTGGCGTTGGAAGACTATGAAGTCAATTTCCGTCGGATGTTTGGTGATGCCCGTATGGATGCCGTTATTGGTTCAATTGATGGCAGTGTCCGATTTTATGGCTTAACTCCTACGAGCATCAAACTCGAAGGCCTGGATCGTCACGAGCGTCTGCTCGATAGCTATAGAAAGATTTATCAAGCACGCGCCGCCATGATGGCTGCGGCAAACTAGGGTCGCTGAAAATGACGGCGATAAAAATCCTCAGCCTCATCCCGCCGATGACCCAGCTGAATACGCCGTATCCTTCTACGGCGTATTTAACGGGGTTTTTACGTGCTCGTGGCTTTAATGCCGTTCAGGAAGATCTGGCGCTTGAGCTTGTGCTCCAGTTTTTTACTGAAACAGGTTTAGCGGATGTGAAGGCAGCCGCTCTGGCACAGCCTGAAGCATTGCGTAGTGCCAGTGTTAATTACTTCCTCGATTATTTTGATCGCTATCAACGTACGATCGAACCCACCATTGCTTTTTTGCAGGGTAGGGATAGCACGCTCAGTCACCGTATCGCCAGTCGTGGTTTTTTACCCGAAGGCCCGAGATTTTCTGCCCTCGATGCGTATGACGATGATTCGGGTGATCCACTAGGGTGGGCTTTCGGTGCGCTGGGCACGCACGATCGTGCACGACATTACGCCACGCTTTATTTAAATGACCTGGCCGATGTACTCCGCCATGCGGTTGATGAGCGTTTCGAATTCGTCCGTTATGCCGAATCCCTGGCCGGTAGTCAGCCCACATTTGATCCCTTAGCCACTGCTCTGGCATCAGACCTGAGCCTAGTTGATCAATACCTAGAGACGTTGACCAGGCGATCGATCGATCGGCACCAGCCTGATTTAGTTCTTCTGTCTGTGCCGTTTCCCGGAAACGTCTATGCGGCTTTCCGAATCGCTCAATTTATTAAACGAGCCTCACCCGGCTCCAAAATTGTGTTGGGCGGTGGCTTCGTCAATACCGAGTTGCGTGAGCTGACCGATCCACGGGTGTTCGACTATGTCGATTACATCACGCTGGATGCCGGCGAGCGCCCATTGTTGGCGCTCATTGATCATCTACAAGGCCGGCGTTCTGCAGAGCACCTTGTACGAACCTTTATTCGTAAAGCAGACAACAACGTTAGCTATCAGAACTGGCTCGAACCTGATGTACCCTTTGAAGAAATCGGTACGCCGACCTGGGATGGATTACCGCTGGATCGGTATTTGTCGCTGCTGGACATGCTCAACCCCATGCACCGCCTGTGGAGCGACGGCCGTTGGAACAAGCTGACCATTGCCCATGGCTGCTACTGGAAGAAATGTAGCTTTTGCGATGTCAGCCTGGACTATATCTCTCGCTATGAAACGGCCTCGGCCAGCCTGTTGGTCGATCGCATCGAACAGATCATTGCTGAAACCCGGCAGACAGGCTTTCATTTTGTGGATGAAGCGGCGCCACCCAAAGTGCTCAAGGCACTCGCCGAAGAACTAATCCGCCGCAAAGTCACTATTTCGTGGTGGGGCAATATCCGCTTTGAAAAAACCTTCACGCCAGAGTTGGCCGAGCTCTTAGCAGATAGCGGTTGTATCGCCATGTCTGGCGGCCTTGAAGTAGCCTCTGATCGTTTGTTAAAGCTCATGCAAAAGGGCGTCTCTGTAGACCAGGTCGCACAAGTGACCCGTGGCTTCGCCGATGCAGGTATTCTGGTCCACGCTTACCTGATGTATGGTTTTCCTACGCAGACAGTGCAGGATACAGTCGATGCGCTGGAGTATGTCCGTCAGCTCTTTGAAAATGGTTGTATCCAGAGTGGCTTTTTTCACCGCTTTACCTGCACCGTGCATTCGCCCGTTGGACAAGATCCGGCATCCTATGGGATTACGTTGCAGCCCTTGCCACCCATCAGCTTTGCCAAGAATGATGTGGCCTTTATCGACCCGACCGGTGTTGATCATGATCTCTTAGGCCAGGGCCTCAAAAAGGCCATCTATAACTATATGCATGGCATCGCCCTGGATGACGATGTGCGCAACTGGTTTGATCTGCCCAGAGGTCAGGTGCCTAAGCCTACAGTCGCCAGAAACAGAATTGCCCGTGCACTGGGTTACGCCTGAAATTTAGCAGTGGATCGTACGCCTTGAGGGCTTTCCCATGGCAAAATTAAGCTAAATCGCACTTCAACTAGAAAGGTGCTACATGCGTCTCGACCTTACACCACTCAGCAATGCCGTAAAACGCCTTGATGAAGGTCTTGTGCGCTATCAGACAAATACTGCTGACACGCAAATACGTGATGGTTTGATCCAACGCTTTGAGTTTACTTACGAGTTGTCTTACAAGATGTTACGCCGTCACCTAGAGTCAACGGCGGCCAATCCTACAGAATTCGATGGCATCGATTTTCAGTACCTGATACGCACGGCTTGTGAGCAGGGTTTGCTTTTAAGCGATTGGCCGCAATGGCGCAAATTTCGCGACATGCGTTCTAAAACCAGTCACACCTATGATGAAGATGTTGCATTGGAAGTGGTTTCAGGTATTCCAGCTTTTTTGAATGAAGCCCGTCATTTGTTAGAGAGCCTGCTTCACAAGCATCCCCAACTATGAATCAAGCCACGTTGGATATAGGTCCGGTCGAACGACGTATTGTTACGGAAATACTTCGGCGCCATGTACCGGATGCTGACGTGTTGGTCTTTGGCTCTCGTGCCACCGGCAAAGCGAAGAAGTTCTCAGATCTGGATTTGTGTATCAAGGCTGCCAAGCCACTTGGGTTGGATCTGAGCAGTGCGCTGGCCGAGGATTTTGCACAATCTGATTTGCCCTGGAAAGTCGACGTTGTCGATTGGGCAACCACCAGCGAAGCGTTTCGAAGAATTATCGAAAAGGACAGCGTTCCTTTGCGGATCGCTTGATCAGAGCGATTAGGATTTTTTCAGATTAGTCATTAACGGCTTCATGCCTTGGGCAGCTCACCAAATGGTCATTGACCATGCCTGATGCCTGCATGAAGGCGTAACAGATGGTCGGACCTACAAATTTGAAGCCGAGTTTTTGTAGCGCTTTACTCATGGCGACAGCTTGGGGCGTGCTGGTGGGCACTTCGCCCATGTTGACCCATTGATTCTGAATGGGCGTGTTATCGACAAATTGCCATAGATAGTCGCTGAACGATTGGCCGGTTTGTCTGATCGCAAGAAATGACTTTGCGTTCTGGATGGTGGCCGCAACTTTGGCACGGTTACGAATGATGCCCGGGTCAGCCAGTAGGGCAGCGACCTTGTTGTCGTCATATTGCGCAATGATGTCTGGCTTGAATCCATCGAAAACCAGGCGATAATGTTCGCGCTTTTTAAGCACGGTAGACCACGATAGGCCGGCTTGCGCACCTTCTAGAATCAGTAATTCGAAGAGGGCGCGGTCATCCCGCAGGGGAACCCCCCATTCTTGATCATGGTACCGACGATACAGATCAAAGCCCGTGCACCACGGACATACTGTTTTGCTATGATTTGAATTCTGCGGCATAGGTTTCCGGGCTAAAGCCCACCAGGAGCTTTTTTCCGGTATCAAGTACGGGGCGCTTGATCATGCTGGGGTACTGGATCATCAGGTGTTGTGCTTTTTTTGCATCAACATCGGCACGCTCTTCATCGGTGAGCTTTTTCCACATCAGGCCACGGGTGTTGAGCAGTGTTTCCCAACCGGCGCGTTTGATCCAGTCGGGCAGATGTGCTTCGGCAACACCGGCCTTTTTGTAATCAACAAAGGTGTACTCGATCCCTTGTTCCTGAAGCCAGGTGAATGCTTTCTTCATGGTGTCGCAATTTTTAATCCCGTAAACCGTGATCATGATTACTTCCTCAGCTTGGCAAATGCATCGGCCATGGCATTGTTCATGGGCGCTGCTTGCTGTCGTGGGGCTCTTTGTGCGGCATTGTCACGGGGGCGTTGCTGGTGACGTTGACCATTTGGTGCATCATGGCGATCACGCTGGGGCGTTGCCTCATCGCTCATGCGCATGGTTAATGCGATGCGCTTGCGTGGGAGATCCACTTCCAGAACCTTAACGCGCACGACCTGGCCAGCCTTAACCACCTCATGCGGGTCTTTTACGAAGGTGTTCGATAGAGCAGAGATATGGACTAGGCCATCCTGATGCACACCGATATCGACAAAGGCACCGAAGGCCGCAACGTTAGTGACCACGCCTTCAAGCATCATGCCGGGAACCAGATCTTTCACTTCTTCTACGCCGTCGGCAAAGCTGGCCGTACGGAATTCAGGGCGCGGATCGCGACCCGGTTTTTCTAGCTCCTTGAAAATATCCTGAACGGTGGGTAGACCAAACCGGTCATCGGTATATTTAGCTGCGCTCAAAGCGCGTAAGACGCTGTTGTTGCCCATAATGGATTTGATAGGCTGCTTTAGATCAGCAATCATCTTTTCCACAATCGGGTAGGCCTCAGGGTGCACCGATGACGCATCAAGTGGGTTCTCGCCATCACGAATACGTAGGAAGCCGGCGGCCTGTTCAAATGTTTTATCGCCTAGGCGCGGTACGCTCAGGAGTTCCTGCCGTGATTTGAAGGCACCGTGGGCATCGCGATAGCTCACGATATTACTGGCCAGATTGCTGTTGAGCCCCGAGATACGGGTCAGCAAAGGGGCTGAGGCAGTGTTCACGTCGACGCCGACAGCGTTAACGCAATCCTCAACAACCGCATCCAGGCTGCGTGCCAGTTTAAGTTGCGATACATCATGTTGGTACTGGCCGACCCCGATGGATTTGGGCTCGATTTTTACCAGTTCAGCGAGCGGATCCTGCAGACGGCGGGCAATGGAGACGGCACCACGCAGAGAGACATCTAGCTGTGGGAATTCACGCGCAGCGAGTTCGGATGCCGAATACACCGAAGCACCGGCCTCGGAGACCACGAGTTTGGTCATCTTGATGTCAGTGAACTGCTTCATGGTGTCGATGATCAGCTTGTCGGTCTCACGGCTCGCAGTACCGTTACCGATGGCAACGAGTGTGACGCCATGCTTCTTAGCAAGTGCAGCGATGGTGGTCATGGAGCCGGCCCAATCACGGCGTGGCTCATGCGGGTATATCGTTTCTGTGTCGAGGAGCTTGCCGGTGGCATCGACAACAGCAATCTTGCAGCCGGTACGAATGCCCGGGTCGACGCCCATAGTGACATGCTGTCCGGCCGGTGCTGCCAGTAACAGGTCTTTTAGGTTCTTACCGAAAATGCGGATGGCTTCTTCTTCAGACTTCTCGCGCAGTTGACCCATCAGATCCAGTTCCAGATGCAATGAGAGTTTTACGCGCCAGGTCCAGCGAACTGTGTCGTTCAACCATTTGTCGGCAGGGCGCGATTGCTGTTTGATACCGAAGCGGTTCGCAATGCGTTGCTCACAGGGGTTGGGGGCTGTTGATGGCGTTTCCTGATTCATCTCGCTATCTAGGACTAACGAGACTTGCAGGAAGCCTTCATTACGCCCACGCAGCAGGGCTAGAGCGCGGTGCGATGGCATGCTGTTGAGTGGTTCGGCAAAATCAAACCAGTCACGGAACTTGGCGCCTTCGGTTTCTTTGCCTTCAACGACTTTTGATTTCACCATGCCGTGCTCATTCAGATACTCTCGTAGCTGGCCAACCAGCTCCGGGTCTTCGGCAAAGCGTTCCATCAATACCTGACGGGCACCATCCAGAACCGCCTTGGCGTCGGCAAAGCCTGCATCTGCGTTGATAAACTTTTCGGCTTCTTCTTCAGGCGTCAGTTCGGGGTTTTGCAGCAGGGCATCCGCTAGAGGTTCAATGCCCGCCTCACGGGCAATCTGTGCCTTGGTGCGGCGTTTCTGTTTATAGGGCAGGTAAAGATCTTCCAGGCGTTGTTTGGTTTCGGCAGCATCGATATCGGTCTTGAGTTCCGGGGTGAGTTTTCCCTGTTCTTCAATGGCGGCCAGGATGCTGTTGCGACGATCTTCAAGCTCACGTAAATAGATCAATCGTTCTTCAAGATGGCGCAATTGGGTGTCATCCAGACCGCCGGTCACTTCTTTACGGTAACGGGCAATAAACGGCACTGTGGCGCCTTCATCGAGGAGTTGAATAGCGGCTTTAACCTGTTCGGTTTTTACCTGGAGTTCTTTGGCGATTTGAGCGTCGATGATTAAAGGCATGAATGTCTGTGTATAAAAGTTCATGTATGCCTTTTCAGGCATACGGGTTGAGACGGACGAATTTGTTTAGTTTTGAACGGGTTCGCTTAACCACAGGCATTTACCGCCAGACTCTTTTTGAATCTGCTCCAGCACGTTTTGATGTGCCTGTAGTTCTTGTTCATCAGCCATAACCACACGTAGCTGTTTGAGTCGGCTGGAATCTGCGTTGAAGGCAATCGTTTCGGCAGACTCCTCGAAGACCATGGCAAACCCATCCTGGCCACGAGTCATGACCAGATAGACATCGGCCAGCAGCTCGGCATCGAGGAGGGCGCCGTGCAGGTTACGTTTGGAGTTGTCGATTTCAAGCCGTTCGCACAGCGCATCTAGGCTGTTGCGTTTACCCGGGTAGTTATCCCGGGCCATTTTCAGGGTATCGGTTACTTTGTCACAGAATTGAGCCACCGGTGGTTTTCCGAGGAGCTCCAGTTCTGCATTGAGAAAGCCGACGTCGAATGGGGCGTTGTGGATCACCAGTTCGGCACCATCAATAAAATCCAGAAAGCTATCGGCAATGTCTGCAAACCGCGGTTTGTCCGCCAGAAACTCGCGGCTGATACCGTGAACGGCCTGTGCGCCTTCATCAATGTCGCGGTCGGGATTCACATAATGGTGAAAGTGCCGATGCGTCAGACGTCGATTAACCACTTCTACGCCCGCAACTTCAATAATGCGGTGGCCTAGACGATGGTCAAGGCCGGTGGTTTCGGTATCAAGAATAATCTGGCGCATGGTTTTCCGATTTGGGTTCAGACCCTATTTTACAGGCTTGTGAGCTCGTCGATACCCTGGTTAGCCAGTTGGTCTGCACGTTCGTTTTCCGGGTGGCCGGCATGGCCTTTGACCCAGTGCCAGCTGACGTTGAACTTCTGGGCGAGTGCGTCTAATTGCTGCCATAGATCGGCGTTTTTAACCGGTTTTTTGTCAGATGTTTTCCAGCCATTGCGCTTCCAGCCATGAATCCAGGACTGCATTCCCTGCTGTACGTATTTGGAATCGGTGTGAACTTCCACCGGGGTTGTATTGTCCGGTTTAAGCGCTGCAAGACCCGAGATTACCGCTTGTAATTCCATACGGTTGTTAGTGGTGTCAGGTTCGCCGCCATGCAGGGTTTTTTCATGGCCACGATAGCGGAGCAGTGTGCCCCAGCCACCCGGACCAGGGTTGCCACGACAGGCACCATCTGAATAAATCTGTATGACGTCAGTGGTTGTAGATTCAATACTCATGTTGATGTTTTCTGGTTCTTTTCTGCAATAAGGGATGCTTTTGCGTTAATTTTAGTAGTGTTCGTTGCCCAGCTCGGTGTGAGCAGGGTCATGCCTGGAATGCGCTTGATGGCGGTGACAGCATAACAAGCCCCGGCAAATGCCCACCAACGATTGCCGGCGAGTTCCAGCCAGTTAAAGTGCGTGTGGGTGCTTTCTCGATTGCAGGGTGGGGCATAGCAGCCAAAATGGCCTCTGGCCACTTCAAAGTCCAGTAATTTGAGCCAATCCTTCAGGCGTAGTACCGAGAGGTAATTGCCTGGCCAGGGGAACCTCGTATGGTCTGGTGTCGCCAGGCGCGCAAGATAGTTTCTTACACCCCACAGGGATAACGGATTAAACCCCAGAATGATCAGTTGACCTTCCGGTCGAAGCACCCGATAGACCTCCCGCAATACCTGGTGTGGATCTGGATGCACTTCCAGCATGAAGGGCAGAACAATCAGATCCATGCTGTCTGACTCAAAGGGCAGCGAGGATGCATTGATTTCGACAGCCAGCGGCGTTGCACCCCGCTGTTCGGGGTTCAAGCCATGATTGGCTGTGACGCAACGAAAACGATGCTGGATTCTGTTGCTGGCCAATAGATCCAGCGATTCACAACCCACCTGTGCTGCCTGCAAACCGAATACATCAACCAATAACCCTTCCGTAGTACTCAGAGCCCACTTCGCAACATACCGACCGGCATGGGTTTGAAACCAGTCGTAATCAGGTGACGAAAATGGTGTGTTTGACATCCGGAGTTGCGTAGGGACAATGAGGTATCAGTTTAACGTGCAATGCGCTCATTCTATGAAGAATCCCTATTCAGTTTTTGATCATCAGTCGCTAAGCGTGGTTGCCATTCCTGCATTTGACGATAATGTCATCTGGCTGGTGAAACCTGCGCTTAGTGAGGACTCAGCAGCTACTTCGGTCTGTATCGTCGACCCGGGTGATGCTGCGCCGGCGATTGACTATTGCAAGCGACACCAGTTAGTGCCTGAAACCATTTTGTTGACACATCACCATGCCGATCACACGGGTGGGGTTACCGAAATAGTGACATGGGTGAAACAAATACGGCCGGCGTCTAAAGTCCGTGTCTATGGGCCTGGTGCAGAAGATATTCCCGGTGTTAGCCATCCGCTGGTAGGGGGTGAAAGCATTTCCCTGGTGGGTGGTGTTTTTGGCCACGTATTGGCCGTAGCAGGTCATACACGTGGTCACCTGGCGTATTTTATTCCAGAGGCATCCGGCTGTTGTCCACCCGCATTATTTTCAGGTGATTTACTCTTTGGTCTGGGATGTGGTCGCCTGTTTGAAGGCACGGCAGACCAGATGTATTCGGCATTAAGTCAGATAGCCTGCTTGGATCCGGTAACGCGTATTTATTGCGCCCATGAATACACAGCGCTTAATTTGCCCTTTGCGCTTAAGGTTGATTCGGGAAATGCCGATCTGATCAAACGCGCCGAACGCATTCGCGCTTTGAGATTGGCGGGTGAGCCGACACTGCCATTGATGTTGTCAGAAGAGTTGGCGACGAATCCGTTTTTGCGTGCCGATCAACAGGCGTTAAAAGAAGCGGTTTGCCTTGCGGATGAAGCGAAGCCGAATGACGTTTTTGCCGCGCTACGCAAAATGCGCGATCACTTTAAACCCACCTGATCGATGATTAGTAAAGCTGATACCAGGGCTTGGAGCGCTGAATGCCTTCGGTCAGGAAGCGGCTATTCGGATAGTTCATTTTCAGAATACGGTCGCTATCGTTTTGTAGATCAGGCAAACCCAGTTGGCCATAGCTGTAGCTCATCACGGCGAGGGCTTCTTCTACGGCAGGGGCATCCGGGTAGTAACGCACCACGTCTTGGGCACGATTGGCAGCAGCCAGCCAGGCGCCACGTCGTACGTAATAGTTAGCAACGTGTAAGTCGTGTGAGGCGAGGGCGTTGACCAGCCAGATCATCCGCTTGGCACCATCGTCTCGGTATTTGCTGTTCGGGAAATTGTCGTACAGATACTTAAAAGCGATGAAGGACTCGCGCATGCTTTTCGGATCCCGCTCTGTTGGATCCTGTTGCATAACATAACCACCATAACCTAGGTCTTCGTTAAAGCCGATCATCCCTTTCAGGTAATACACGTAATCCAGGTTCGGATGATTCGGGTGCAGCTTGATGAAGCGATCGCAGGCAGCAATAGCGGGGGCAGGTTCATTCGCCTTGTAATGCGCATAGGCTGTTTCGATTTGTGCCTGTTGCGCATAAGTGCCATACGGGTAACGTGCTTCCAGTTTTTCGTAGAATTTAACCGCTTGCTCGTAGTTGCCTTCGTCCAGAGACTCTTTCGCTGTGGTGTATAGCTTGTTAGCAGACCAGCCCTTGGTCGGATCGGTATCTTCCTGAAATAGGGCGCAACCGCTCATAGCGCTCAGGATTAGACCGAGCAATACAAGGCGACGACATGTGTGCAGGAATGATAACCGGGTGGTATGAAGCATGCTTTTTGCGAAATAAGCGTGGGATTGAAGCCCGAAACTCACCTAAAAAATGGCCTGAACGGCCTGAAAACGATAGACTACGCACAATGAAAACGCAGCCTTACCCCGAAGACATCGATACGCCCGAGGCGTTTGATGACCTAGAAGACAATAGTGGCGATGATATCACGCTAGAACTGGTCGCCACTCAGGGCGGACGCCTTGATCAGGTGCTGGCCGACATGATTCCCGAGCACTCCCGTAACCGCCTGCAGCAATGGATTAAAGCGGGTCGTATCCTGGTAGATGGTAAGCCTGTACTCGAGCCTAAGCATAAGATCTATGGCAGCGAAAACCTGTCCGTACGGGTGGATCAGGTACAGACAGAGGCGCAGGCTGGCACCTTTTTGCCAGAACCCATGGATCTGCATGTGGTGTACGAAGATGAGCATATCCTCGTGATCAACAAACCCGCTGGCCTGGTTGTACACCCCGCAGCTGGCAACTGGCAGGGCACCCTCTTAAATGGGCTTTTGGCCTATGACCCGGTGTTTACCCACTTGCCACGTGCCGGGATTGTCCACCGCCTGGATAAAGACACCTCTGGTTTGATGGTGGTTGCTAAAACTCTGACGGCACATACCCACCTCGTGCGTCAGTTACAGGCGCGTACGGTAAAACGCCTGTATCGCGCTGTGGTGTGCGGCGTGCCGCGCGTGGATGGGACAGTCAATGCCCCGATCGGCAGAGACCAACGCCTACGGACCCGCATGTCGGTCACCAGCCAGGGCAAAGAAGCCATTACGCATTATCGACTGCTGGAAATGTATCCCGGGTGCAGTCTCGTCGAGTGTGTGCTCGAAACGGGGCGGACGCACCAGATTCGTGTTCACATGGGCTTTCTGGGGAACCCCCTGGTGGGAGACACCACCTATATTGCCGGCAGACGTTACCCGTTGCCTGAGCCGGCCGCTAATTTTCAACGCCAGGCCCTGCACGCACGTCAGCTGGGGCTGATACATCCGGTAACGGGCGAGGCCATGAAGTGGACAGTCCAGCCGCCGCCCGATATGGCCGATCTGATCAACGATCTGCGCGATCTGGCTGACAATGCCTAAGGTTTTGCCCGGCTTTGCGCCGGATTGGCCTGTGCCATCCGGTATTGAAGCCTGGCAAACTTGCCGTGGGAGGGGGCCTATGCCCTATGGCGGGTTTAATCTCGGGCAGCATGTGGGCGATGATCCCAGCGCTGTAGCCTTCAATAGAAATCAATTGTTAAAAGTTGTTCCGACCCAGCCGCTCTGGTTGAACCAGGTTCATGGCACCCGCGTTCTCGAGCTGCCGATGCGCGAGGGTGACGCATCCATCGAGGCTGATGCGGTGATGACGACCGCGCCGGATGTGGTTTGCGCCGTCATGACTGCCGACTGCCTCCCGGTGTTGTTGGCCGATAAGGCGGGGCGTGTCGTGGGCGCGGCGCATGCGGGTTGGCGTGGGTTGGCTGCTGGTGTGCTGGAAGCCCTGGTTCATAAAATGACCGAGAGCGTTAATGCATTGCCGCAGGATCTCCTTGCCTGGCTGGGGCCGGCGATTGGACCAGAAGCTTTTGAAGTGGGTGATGACGTCCGTGAAGCCTTTATTGGCCTGAACCCATTAAATCAAGCGTGCTTCAAGCCGGGCGCAACGGGTAAATGGCTGGCTGATCTGCCTGCCATTGCGGCGGCAAAACTACGGGGCATGGGGGTGAGCAGCATTACGCCCAGCGGCTGCTGCACCTATACCCAGGCAGAGCGTTTCTATTCCTTCAGGCGGGATCAGGTCACGGGTCGCATGGCGACCATGATCTGGATCAGGCCCTGAGCCTTATAATCATCGTCTTACTTCTCAACGACGTCCGATGTCCGTTATGACTTTTTCTCCGATCACCTGGATTGTGCTGATGTGTCTTGCCGGCACCATCGCCAGTGTCGTCGTTTCATGGCTTGTTTCTCTGGCATCGCACCCGCGTATCGTGCCGATTCTGGTGTCTTATGCCATTGGCGCCATGCTGGGCGCCGTATTTTTGGATTTGCTGCCGCACGCATTCGAACATGCCGACAACGTTCAGCAGATCACAACCACGGTACTGGGCGGCATCCTGTTTTTCTTCTTGCTGGAAAAGCTGGTGCTCTGGCGCCATTGCCACGAACACCACTGTGAAGCGCATGAACATCCGGCCCATAGTCATGGGGTAAAGACCTCCGGCTGGCTGATTCTTTTAGGCGATGTCGTACATAACTTTGTCGATGGCATTCTGATTGCAGCCGCCTTTTCTGCGAGCACCGAAGTCGGTATCGTCACCGCACTGGCAATCATTGCTCATGAGATCCCCCAGGAAACCGGTGACTTTGTTATCTTGCTGCATTCGGGGTTTAGCCGTTTTAAGGCGATTCTGCTCAATGTGCTTTCGAGTGTGGCAACCTTAGCCGGCGCACTCATTGCGTATTTTTTGTTGTCCGGTCTGGAAAGCTGGGTGCCGAGTATGCTGGCACTGGCTGCGGCTAGCCTGTTGTACGTCTCGGTGGCCGACCTGATTCCCGGCTTACACAAGCGCCCGGAACTCAAAGCCACCGGCTTGCAGATCGGCATGATTCTTCTAGGTGTGTTTTCAATTCAGGTCGTTCAGACCCTTATCGGGGAGTAGGGCAGCATGATGTCATTTCAGAACCCATTCTGGCCAGGTATGCAAGGTATTGCTGACCTGCCCAAACAGATCGAAACACTTACCAAAACACTCACCGGTTTTCTGGAAGACAAACTGCCACAGGATCAGATGCGCGGTATGGGTTCCCTGACGCCACCGACTGAAAAATTCCAGCCTCTGGTCAATGACCTGATGACGGCACATCAGGCGTTGTGGCAACAGATGCTGAACCATCAGCAAGATGCCGAGGCACCCCCTGTTGTTAGCGGCATTGCCAAAGATCGTCGATTTGCCGATGCCGCCTGGTCATCCAGCCCTGTGCACGATTACATGCGCCAGGCTTATGTGTTGAACAGCCGTTTTCTGAATAGTCTGGCAGAAATTCTGCCGAGCGAAGACACCAAGGAATCAGCCAGAATCCGTTTTCTGACCAGCCAGTTTGTTGATGCGTTATCGCCCAGTAACTTTGCAGCCACCAACCCGGAAGTCATTCAGAAAGCCTTGAAGACTGAAGGGCGTTCTATTACCGAAGGTATCAATAACTTGCTCAAGGATCTGGCTAAAGGCCGGATCAGCACCTCCGATGAGTCGGCCTTTGAAGTGGGCAAAAACCTTGCCACAACAGAAGGTGCGGTAGTGTATGAAAACGAGCTGATCCAGTTGATCCAATATGCACCGCTGACAGCAAAGGTAGGAAAACGCCCCTTGCTGATTACGCCGCCGTGTATCAATCGTTTCTACATCATGGATCTGCAGCCGGAGTCTTCGCTGGTGCGTTATGCTGTTGAGGCAGGCCACACCGTGTTTCTGATTTCCTGGAAAAACCCGGGCAAGGAAGATGCGCACCGCACCTGGGATGATTACCTGGAACTGGGCCCATTCTCGGCGATTCCCGTCGTTCAGGCCATCAGCGGTAGCAAGACCATGAACATGCTGGGCTTTTGTATCGGTGGCACCTTGCTGTCATCGGCTCTGGCCGTGCTGGCTGCCAAGGGTGAAAAACCTGCCGCCTCATTGACACTGCTAACGACCATGCTCGATTTTGCCGATACCGGTGATATCGATATCTTCGTTGATGCGCAATCTGTTGCTGCACGTGAGGCGGCTATCGGCAAGGGCGGGTTGCTCGAGGGCAGGGAACTCATGACGATGTTCTCGTCTCTGCGCCCGAATGATCTGGTCTGGCCTTATGTGTCGGGCAATTATCTGCTGGGTAACACGCCCCAGGCCTTCGATATTCTTTACTGGAATGCCGATTCGACCGGTTTGCCGGGCCCCATGGCCTGCTGGTACCTGCGTAATACCTATCTGGAAAATCGCCTGCGTGTGCCGGGTGAGCTCAAGCTCTGTGACCAGCCTGTTGATCTGGGTCGCCTGGATATGCCGACCTATCTGTTTGCTGCCCGCGAAGATCATATCGTTCCCTGGCAAACAGCGTACCTGGTCACCCGGTTGCTTACCGGGACTCACCGCTTTGTACTGGGTGCCAGTGGCCATATCGCCGGTGTGATCAATCCCGCCAGCAAGAATCGACGCAGCTACTGGGTCGATGGTGATCTTAAGGGTGATGCCGAACAATGGGCTGCCTCATCCACAGAAAAACCGGGTAGCTGGTGGTCTGATTGGTCGGCATGGTTGGCCGATTTCAAGGGCGGCGAGAAGGTCGCGCCTAAGTCATTGGGCGGTAGAGGTTTTGATCCGATCGAGCCGGCGCCAGGTCGTTTCGTTCGTCAGAAATAAATCTGGAAGTGCATTTAGTACGTGTTTTGGCTGGTGCCAATGTTGTGGTGCGACAAAACAAGGGATACACTTATTCACGAGCAGGGTATTAAGTACCGGTCTTCAGGCTTGATTTTTGTTTTTTAAATTTGAAAGGATGTTTACATGTCGCAGCACATCGCATTCGTCACCGGCGCCATGGGTGGCCTCGGTACCGCTTTCTGTCAGGCTTTTGATAAGGCTGGTTACAAGGTTGTTGCCGCCTACCACCCTGAGTTCGACGATAAGGAAGCCTGGTTGGCCGAGCAAAAGGCTGAAGGTTTTAGCAACTTCATCCCCGTCGCTTGCGATGTCGGTAACTATGAATCGTGCGTTGCAGCCGCTGCTGAAGCTGAAAAGCTGGCCGGTGGCGTGATTGACGTTCTGGTCAACAATGCCGGTATTACCCGTGACAAGTTCTTCACCAAGATGGACAAGGGTCAGTGGGATGCTGTTATCAACACCAACCTGAACAGCGTTTACAACGTGACTCAGCCTTTCGCCGCCAAGATGGCCGAAAAGGGCTGGGGTCGCATCATCAACATCTCTTCGGTGAATGGTGTTAAGGGCCAAGCTGGTCAAACCAACTACTCGGCTGCCAAGGCCGGTGTGATCGGTTTCACCAAGGCACTGGGTGCTGAAATGGCCACCAAGGGTGTTACGGTTAACGCCATCACCCCGGGCTACGTTGCCACCAAGATGGTTATGGCCATCCGTGAAGACATCCTGCAAAGCATCGTTGACACCGTACCAATGAAGCGTCTGGCCAAGCCAGAAGAGATCGCCGGTCTGGCCGTTTACCTGGCTTCGGATCTGGCTGGCTTCATTACGGGTGCCACCATGAACATCAACGGCGGTTTGTACTACCAATAATAGTTCAAACCTAAGATGCAGTCGCATCAATATGCTGATTGCATCTTGTTGATTTAAAAGCCCCGGCGAGTTGTACTCCCGGGGTTTTTGCTTTTATAATGCATTGCAAAATATGCAATATCAAAAAACTGTTTTGTCCAACACATTCGTGATTTTTGTATCAAGGCTAGGTGCATGACTGAATCTCAACGTTTGATCAAGAAGTATCCCAATCGTCGTTTGTACGACACGCGTACGAGCGCATACATTACGCTCGCTGATATCAAGGAGCTTGTGCTGCAGCACGAGAATTTTCTGGTCGTGGATGCCAAGACCGGTGATGATTTAACGCGTGCAATATTGCTGCAAATCATTCTTGAAGAAGAGAGTGGTGGCGTCCCGATTTTCAGCAGCGAAGTGCTCTCGCAAATGATCCGCTTGTATGGCAACGCGATGCAATCGGTTCTGGGTCAGTACCTTGAAACCAACATGACGGCCTTTGTTGATTTCCAGAAGAAGATGCAGGGCAACAGCAATAGCAGCGACCTTTGGTCACAGTTTCTGACGTATCAGGGGCCGGCCATGCAGAGTCTGATGTCAGCTTATATGGATCAGAGCCAGAAGATGGTTCAGAACATGCAAAGCCAGATCCAGACGCAAGCGCGCAATATGTTCCAGGGCATCACCCCGAATAAGTAACTATCTGCGTTGTTCTGCAACAAAGGCGCTGTCATTCGGCGCTTTTGTTATTTCAGGCGACGTAAGTCGATATGAGCCTGGATTAAAGGCTGGATAGCCTTGCCGTAAACGTCTTGCTGGCCGGAAAGAATGGCGCGGAAGGTGCCGCGGGTAAAGGCCAGAGTATCGAGTGCCATCAGCGCCGGGTCCAGGCCGGGTTTCAATTCCCGGCGTGCCGATGCGTCACGGTAGAGCCGATCAAAGGCATCCAGAATATCGGCACATGGCTCGGTAATAATTTGCAGTACCTCGCCAAATTCTTCAACGTACTCACAACGCAGCATCATGATTTCGAAGGTCTCTCTCGCGGCTATGTTGGAGAGCAGGGCGTTGAACAGTTGCTCCAGGTAGTTACCCAGCGCATCGAGGGGCGGCTCATCAGCCTGGGGCGTGAGCAGCGTTTGCAGCTGGTCAAACTCGCTGGTGTACGTCTGTTTTACTGCGAGGAAAATTTCCGCTTTGTTCGCAAAGTGCCAGTAGACGGCACCACGCGTTACGCCCGCCGCTTTAGCAACTTTATCCAGCGTTGAGCGATTGACGCCCTCGGCATGAAACACGCGCCGCGCAGCATCAATGATCTGGGCGCGAGTTTCAAGAGCGGCTTCTTTGGTTTTGCGTGCCATGAGGGTTGATTTCGCTAGGTGCTCAAAGTCGGGTGAGTGATAACCCTGCCGATTATAAGTGAATATACATACATGCGGAAATGTATATAATTGCAAGTTCTGCTTTTGCTATCAGCCGGATTCTCCATGACTGTTAAACCACCTCGCATTAAAGTCTGGTTAAGCCAGCAGCTTGCCTTTCTGACGCCCAAATTCCGTGTGCTGACCGAGCAACCGCTGTATCAAAAAGTACAAGCATTCTGTCTGGTGCAATGGCAGCAGCATCGTCGTAGAACGCTGCTCTGGGGTGGCGTATTCCTTGTGGTCATTGTTGCCTGGAATGGCTGGAGCTTCTGGCAGAAAATGCCAAAAGCACCGCCGCCCATGCCGGTGAGCTTGCTGGTGGCTGAGCCGGTGACGGTGCCTAATGTGATCGAAGTGATGGCCCAGGCGGAAGGCGCCAAGGAAACCGAAGTGCGCGCCCGTGTCGGCGGTATTCTGGTTAAGCGTCTTTATGAAGAGGGGCAGCGTGTCGAAGCTGGCCAGCCTTTGTTTCAGATTGATTCTGACCCGTATCGCATCAAACTCGAAGAGGCTCAGGCGCGTGCTACGCAGACCGCACGCGAAGCGACCCGCCTGAAAAAATTGTATGCACAGCAGGCTGTCAGCCGCAAGGAAATGGATGACGCCGTTTCCGCGGATGAGATGGCTCAGGCCAATCTGAAGGCCGCGAAGCTGAATCTGGAATGGTGCACAGTCACGGCGCCGGTGGCCGGCGTGGCCGGTCGTGCCCAGCGCTCTGAAGGTAACCTGATGACGACCAGCAGTGATGGGAGTCTGCTCACCGTCATCCATCAGGTCAACCCGATCTGGATCCGCTTCGGCCTCTCCGATGCCGATACTGCCGGATTGCCCGGTGGTCGACTTGACCCTTCGGCAGAAACAACCGTTGAAGTGATTCAGGCCGACGGCACGTTGTATCCGGAAAAGGGCGTCATCAATTTCCAGGCATCCTATATCGACCCAAAACTTGGAACGCAGCAATTGCGCGCTACGCTGGCTAACCCGGATGGCGTGCTGCTGCCTGGTCAGTTTCTGCGTGCCCGCATCAGCACAGGTGCGTTAGAGAACGTCTACCGCGTGCCTCAAGTGGCGGTGGTTCAATCAGAGAAGGGCCATATGGTCTGGGTCATGGGTGAGGGCGGCAAAGTCGTTCCGACGCCCGTGAAGCCTGGTTTCTGGTTGGGTAAAGACTGGATCATTCTGAGCGGGCTGCAACCCGGTATGCAGATCATCACGGATAACATCATCAAGATTCGCCCTGGTGCGGTGGTGATGCCGGCGCCGGCTGCGCCCCCCGCAAGTGCACCCAATGCACCTGCTGTTGGTAAATAAGGAACGCTGATCGTGTTTTCCCGTTTCTTTATTCACCGGCCGATCTTTGCAACGGTGATCTCCATTGTGATCGTGCTGGCCGGACTGGCTGCTGGTCGTGTGCTACCAATTTCGCATTACCCGGAGATTGCACCGCCGACGGTGATTGTGTCGGCGAACTACCCCGGGGCGTCGACCGAAACCCTGATTCGTACGGTAGCCGGGCCCATTGAAGAACAACTGTCGGGTGTCGAGAATCTGCTGTATTTCAGCTCGACCGCTGCCTCGAATGGTTCGCTCACCGTCACGGCAACTTTTGAGGTCGGCACTAATATCGATATGGCCACGGTGAACGTTAATAACCGGGTCAAGATTGCCGAACCGCGTTTGCCCGATGTCGTTCGCCAGTTCGGCGTCACGGTTCAGAAACGTTCCAACGACATTCTGCTGGTATCCACCATTACTTCGCCAGATAACAGTCGCTCGGCACTGTTTTTGTCGAACTATGTACTCATCAATATCCTTGATGAGCTGAAGCGCCTGCCCGGTGTGGGGGATGCACAGATTTTCGGCGCCAAGGATTACTCCATGCGCATCTGGCTGCGTCCTGACAAAATGGCGCAGCTGGGTATCACGACTGGTGATATTGCCGCCGCCATTAACGCGCAGAACAAACAGAACGTGGCCGGTAAGATTGGCCAGGAGCCGGCTATTGAAGGGCAGCAGCTGACCTATACCGTCACGGCCAAGGGTCGCCTGGCAACGCCGGAAGCCTTTGGCGATATTGTGATCCGTTCACAGGGACCGGCCGGTACGTTACGTCTGAAAGACGTGGCGCGTGTCGAACTTGGTGCGGCCAACTATGACGCCAACACGCGACTCCTGGGTAATCCGGTGTCCAGCGTGGGGATTTTTCTGCAATCTGGTGCCAATGCGCTGGAGACAGCAGACCGTGTTAAAGCAAAGTTGGAAGAGCTCAAGAAGCGTTTTCCCGATGGCGTCGATTATGTGATCCCCTTTGATACGACCCGCTTCGTCAATGCGTCGATTCGCGAAGTGGTGAAGACCCTCTTTGAAGCCATGATTCTGGTGGCTATAGTGGTTTTTCTTTTCCTGCAGAACTGGCGTGCCACGCTGATTCCGCTGCTGGCTGTGCCGGTGTCTCTGATCGGTACCTTTGCCGGTTTGTGGGTCTTCGGGTTTTCCATCAATACGCTGACCTTGTTTGCCATGGTGCTCGCCATCGGTATTGTGGTCGATGATGCCATCGTTGTTCTTGAAAACGTGGAACGACTGATGCAGGAGCGCCGTTTGCCGCCCAAACAGGCGGCGGTGGAAGCCATGAAAGAAGTGTCGGGCGCCGTCGTGGCGATTGTGCTCGTGCTCAGCGCCGTGTTTATCCCGGTCGCCTTCCTGGGCGGCATTGCCGGTAAGCTCTATCAGCAGTTCGCTGTGACCGTTGCTATTGCCGTGGCTTTGTCCGGCCTTGTGGCGCTAACGCTCACACCGGCCTTGTGCGGCGTCCTGCTGCGCAGCAAGCACGAAGAGCCACCGGAGGTCTTCAAACCCTTTAATGAAGGCTTCCAGAAACTGACAGATCGTTATCTGGGCATGGTCCGCAAAACGCTTGATCATCGCCGTATCGGTGTGGCGGTGTTTGGCGCGGTTATTGTGGGTTGCCTGATCTTGTTCCGAATGGTGCCGGGAGGTTTTGTGCCGCCGGAAGATCAGGGCTATCTGATCAGTGCCCTAATGCTCCCCGATGGTGCGAGCCTGCAACGTACAGAGCAATCCGGACAGAAGTTCCAGGAGGCCGTGGTTAAAAACCCGGCTGTCGATAAAGTATTTGTGATTGCCGGTAATGACATTGTCGGTGGGGGCATGCGCGCCAATGCCGGTACGGTGTTCATTCCGCTGAAAGACTGGTCGGTTCGTGAGACCGATGCCGGCTCGCTGGCTAAAATGTTTACCGGCCTGGGTATGACGCTGCGAGATGGCATGGCTCTGGTTTTCAATCCGCCGGCCATTCGCGGTATCGGTTCGGCAGGTGGCTTCGAGTTCTATGTGCAGGCGCGCAACAATCCTTCGGTCACTGATCTGGCCAAGGTATCCGGTGGTCTGATTGAGTCACTCAAGCAGCAACCAGCGCTGACCGGGATTAACACGTTTTTCCGGCCAACCTCGCCACAGATTTATGTGGAGGTTGATGAAGCCAAGGCGATCTCACTGGGGATTGCCGTGGCCGATGTCTACCAGAGCTTGCAGGCGACCATGGGTAGTCTGTACGTTAACGATTTCAACCTGAGTGGTCGTACTTACCGGGTGCAGATGCAGGCGGATGCCGCGTATCGAACACGTCCTAATGATCTGGGCCAGATCTACGTACGTGCAGACAACGGATCCATGGTGCCGGTGTCGGCGCTCATTAAAACGACCTCGCTGGTGGGCCCTGAGCAGCTAGAGCGCTTTAACGGCTATCTCTCGGCCAAGATTCTGGGTAATGGCCAGCCCGGAGTGAGCTCCGGTGATGCCATCAAAATTGTGAATGACGTTGCCCAAGCGACTCTGCCGCCGGGGTACGAGTTGGCCTGGTCCGGTCAGGCATACCAACAGATCCGGGCGGGTAATACCTCCGGCATTGCCTTCATTTTTGGCATTGTCATGGTCTTCCTGATCCTGGCGGCGCAATACGAGCGCTGGTCATTGCCGCTGGCGGTGATTCTCGCCGTACCGTTTGCGCTGTTCGGTGCCTTACTCGCCGTATTCTTGCGCGGGATGCCCAATGACATTTATTTCCAGATCGGTCTCGTGGTACTGGTCGGTTTGTCCGCCAAGAACGCGATTCTGATTGTGGAGTTTGCCGCCCAGAAACGTGCCGAGGGTATGAGTGTCTATGATGCGGCTATGCAGGCGGCGCGGTTGCGCTTCCGCCCGATTGTGATGACGTCACTGGCGTTCATTCTGGGGGTCTTTCCGCTGGTGATTTCCACAGGTGCCGGTTCTGCGGCGCGCCGTTCCATGGGAACAGGGGTGT
>JBDLTI010000013.1:0-41053 GCA_039805865.1 Pseudomonadota bacterium
GCCTTGCGCGTCAGCCTGTGCCAACCCCAGAAAGGCTATATCAATGCCACCCCCATCGTAAAAATCAAATTGATAAGGCTGATCAATAACGGCCTCATGGTTGACCGCAGCACCGAAGTTCAGCCCGCCCTGGGGAATGCCGCCCACAATGCCGGGTTCTGCCGTTAGCGTCATAAAGTCACTGATACCTTCTTCTGCGGCCACATTAGCCACACCTTCCGGCATGCCGATTCCCAGGTTAACAATCGAACCGGGGCGTAGCTCCAGTGCTGCCCGGCGGGCAATGATCTTGCGTTCCGTGAGCGGCATGGGGGCAACAGCGTCCAGGGCAAGGCGTTCGTGTCCGGCGAAGGCTGCATTGAATTGCTCGGCAAAAGTTTGCTGGTGATAGGCGGGGTTTTCTGCAACCACCACATGATTGACCAGCATGCCGGGAATACGCACATCTTTGGGGTTCAGCGTGCCGCGCTCAGCGAGTCGTTCTACCTGAACAATGACTTTGCCGCCCGAATTATGAGTAGCGATGGCCACCGCTAACGATTCAAGCGTCAGGGCTTCGTTTTCCATGGTGATATTGCCCGCACCATCGGCGGTGGTGCCGCGTAAAAAGGCCACATTAATCGGGAAGGTCTTGTAACGCAGATATTCTTTACCATCGATCTCTGTAAGGAAGACATAGTCTTCCGTCGTGCGTTCATTGATTTTGCCGCCACCATGGCGCGGGTCTACAAAGGTATGCAGACCCACATGCGTCGTTAGACAGGGTTTGCCTGAGGCGATGTCTCGATACAACTGCGACAGCACGCCTTGGGGCAGGTTGTAGGCCTCGATCTGGTTGCTGGTGGCCAGTGCACCCACTTTAGGAATCAGCCCCCAGTGACCACCAATCACCCGCTTGAGTAAGCCCGGCGGCGCCAGATGGTTTAAGCCACGGTCTTTGCCGTCACCCTGGCCGGCGCCAAATACCAGGGTCAGATCACGGGGCAGGCCGATATCATTAAAGTGTTCCTCTAGGGCAACGGCCAGATTTTCAGGAAAACCGATACCCACAAAGCCGCAAGTGGCCAGCGTCTGGCCAGATTGGACTAACGCAGCGGCAGCGCGAGCGCTAACCACCTTAGTGTGTGTCCCCGGTGCCGAATCGGTTGAACCAGTCGGAGGGGATGGCGCCATGGGGTTCATGTTGTTTGTTCCTGATTGGGGCTAAACTTCAACGAAACAGGTCTACGCGACTTGAAAAAGCAGATTTAGCCTACATATTGCCAAAAGATCATGGCGCTTGGTGAAAACCCGCCCACCAATTAGAACAATACAAAGGAAAACCATGCGATTCGACAAACTAACCACCAAGTTTCAACAGGCTCTGGCCGATGCCCAGAGCATTGCACTCGCCAACGACTGTGGCTTCATTGAGCCGGCACATCTGTTGCTGGCCATGATTCAGGAGTCGGATGGTGGTATTCGTTCACTGCTCGAGCGTTCAGGCGTTAACGTCACGGCGCTGACCCGTGAAACCGAAGCGCTGGTGAAGCGTCTGCCACAGGTGCAGGGCACCGGCGGTGAAATGCAGGCCTCGCGTGACCTCGGCAACCTGCTTAACCTTTGCGATAAAGAAGCCGCCAAGCGTGGCGACCAGTTCATCGCCTCGGAACTTTTTCTGCTTGCCCTCTGTGATGACAAGGGCGAAACCGGTCGTCTCTGTCGCGACAACGGCCTGAACCGTAAATCGCTGGAATTGGCCATCCAGGCTGTGCGTGGTGGTCAGGGGGTTGATTCGTCTGATGCCGAAAGCCAGCGCGAAGCGCTCAAGAAATACTGTCTGGATCTCACGGAACGTGCCCGCCTGGGAAAACTGGATCCGGTGATCGGTCGTGACGATGAAATCCGCCGCTCCATCCAGATCCTGCAACGTCGTAGCAAGAACAACCCTGTTCTCATTGGTGAACCGGGTGTGGGTAAGACCGCCATCGTTGAAGGCTTGGCGCAGCGCATCATCAACGAAGAAGTGCCAGAAACGCTTAAGGGCAAGAAGGTGCTGTCGTTGGATATGGCCGCGCTGCTGGCTGGTGCCAAGTACCGGGGCGAGTTCGAAGAACGCCTCAAAGCCGTGCTCAAGGACATCGCTGCCGAAGAGGGCAAGATCATTCTCTTCATTGACGAAATCCATACTATGGTCGGTGCCGGTAAGGCCGAAGGCGCTATGGATGCCGGTAATATGCTCAAGCCTGCGCTTGCTCGCGGCGAGCTGCATTGCATCGGCGCCACCACGCTGGATGAATATCGTAAATACGTTGAAAAAGATGCCGCCCTGGAGCGCCGCTTCCAGAAGGTGATGGTGGAAGAGCCGTCCGTCGAATCGACCATTGCCATTCTGCGTGGTCTGCAAGAGCGCTATGAAGTGCACCACGGTGTCGAGATTACCGACCCGGCCATCGTCGCCGCGGCCGAGCTTTCGCACCGTTATATCACCGATCGCTTCCTGCCGGATAAGGCCATCGACCTGATCGATGAAGCCGCCGCCAAGATCAAGATGGAAATTGATTCCAAGCCGGAGCAGATGGACAAGCTCGACCGTCGTCTGATCCAGCTCAAGATCGAGCGCGAAGCCGTCAAAAAGGAAAAGGACGAAGCGTCGCAGAAGCGTCTGTCGCTGATCGAAGAAGAGATCAACACGCTGGGCAAGGAATACGCTGACCTGGATGAAATCTGGCGTGCCGAGAAATCGACGCTGCAGGGTTCCTCGCAAGTGCGTGAAGAAATCGAAAAGCTGCGCCTGCAAATGGCCGAGCTGCAACGCAAGGGTCAGTTCGACAAACTGGCTGAGCTACAGTATGGCAAGCTGCCAGAGCTGGAAGCCAAGCTGAAGGCTGCCGAAAGCAAAGGTGATGCCGCCAATGCCGAAGCCACCAAGCACAAGTTGCTGCGTACTGAAGTGGGTGCCGAAGAAATCGCCGAGGTCGTTTCGCGGGCGACGGGCATTCCCGTGTCCAAGATGATGGAAGGCGAACGCGCTAAGCTGCTGCAGATGGAAAGCTACCTGCACAATCGCGTGATCGGCCAGAAGGAAGCGCTGCGTCTGGTATCGGAAACCATCCGCCGCTCGCGTGCCGGCCTGTCGGATCCGAATCGTCCTTATGGCTCCTTCCTGTTCCTGGGCCCAACGGGCGTGGGTAAAACGGAGCTCACCAAGGCGCTGGCCGAATTCCTCTTTGACTCGCAGGATCACTTGATCCGCCTCGATATGAGTGAATTCATGGAGAAGCACTCGGTCGCCCGTCTGATCGGTGCGCCGCCGGGCTATGTCGGTTACGACGAGGGCGGTTATCTGACCGAAGCCGTACGCCGTAATCCTTACAGCGTGATCCTCCTCGACGAAGTCGAGAAGGCGCACCCGGATGTGTTTAACGTCCTGCTGCAGGTGCTGGATGATGGCCGCCTAACGGATGGGCAGGGTCGTACTGTTGATTTCCGCAACACCGTGATCATCATGACCTCCAACCTGGGTAGCCAGATGATCCAGCAGATGGCGGGGGATGACTATGGTGTGATCAAACTGGCAGTGATGGCCGAGGTGAAGACCTTCTTCCGTCCGGAATTCATTAACCGGATCGATGATGTCATTGTCTTCCATGCGCTGGATGAGAAAAACATCCGGGATATCGGTCGGATTCAACTGCGTTACCTCGAAAAACGCCTGGCTGCTATGGATATGGGCCTGGAAGTTTCCGATGCCGCGCTGGATCGGATTGCTGAATCCGGTTTCGACCCGGTCTTTGGTGCGCGGCCGCTCAAGCGGGCGATTCAGGCTGAAATCGAGAATCCGCTGGCGACACATATTCTGGAGGGCGACTTTGGTCCGAAGGATGTGATCAAGGTGGATTGCAAGAAGGGCAAGATGGTCTTCAGCAAATAAGACGGCCCGGTTATGAAAAAGGCGGCCTGCGGGTCGCCTTTTTCGTAGGTAAAATGCCGACATGGCTGAAATTTACGTAAGTACCGATGTCGAAGCAGATGGTCCCATACCGGGCCCCCATTCCATGCTCTCTTTTGCGTCTGCCGCCTATACGGCAGACAAACAACTGATCGGTACCTTTAGCGCCAATCTGGAATTGCTACCCGATGCCAAGGGGCATCCGCTGACCATGAAGTGGTGGAAGACGGAGCCAGAAGCTTGGGCTGCCTGCAGACAGGATCTGCAGGACCCCAAAACGGAGATGAAGGAATACGTTAAATGGGTGAAGAAGCTACCCGGAAAGGCGGTCTTTGTCGCATACCCGGCAGGCTTCGATTTCACCTTTATGTTCTGGTACATGATGAAGTTCACGGGCGAATCGCCGTTTTCCTGGTCCGCGCTGGACATGAAAACCTTTGCCATGGCGCTTTCTGGGCTGCCATATCGTAGCTGTATTAAGCCTAAATTACCTAAAGACTGGTTCGACGACCTGCCGCACACCCACGTGGCGCTGGATGACGCGCTGGAGCAGGGTGCGCTGTTTTGCAATATGCTCAGCCTCTGGCAGCAGCACCGGCAGGCACTGGGTTTGCCAAATGAAGTAATGCCCGCCGTAGAGCCGGAAGAAGCCGCTGTGCCGGGTGTTTCACCCCGGATTTCGTCAGAATAGCGGACTGCCTTATAATCACCCCATTCACACATTTCGGAGTTTCCGGCCATGGCCCGCGTCGAATCTAATTACGTTTCGGATCACACCAAGTTCATTAATGAAGAACTGAAGAAGAATCCCGAGTGGCGTACTGACCAGCAGACCGGCCGTGCGATCTGGTGGGATAAGCCCCAGGATGTTAAGCAGAACGAAATTTATGCAGAGGCCAAGGTAGCCCAGAAGTCTTATCCCTACGATGTTCTGTTTGATTCCTGATCAGCGCCTCTTTGCCCTTAAAAGCGCCTGGCTATGACCAGGCGTTTTTTATTTCTGTTTTTTGTAAAAAATGCCCGGTTTCGCGTTAACTTTATAGATCTTTGATCGTTATAAGTCACACCATGCGATATCTCACCTTTCTTCTTGCGTTGATCAGTGGCGCCGCTTTCGCTCAGGACTCGGCGTTTGAACGCGAGTTCTCCAAGTTCGATAAGGACTTTGAGCGTTTGAATACCTGGAAGGCAGAAACGCCGGCCAGCAAAAAGCTCAAACGGGCGCCTGCAACACAGGCAGTAACACAGCCAGCGGTTCAAGAAGGCATGACCACCCCATTGGAAGCAGACGCACCCGCTGCGGATTCAGCCAAAAAGCCGGTTGAAACCCAGGAGCCGGCGAGTGTGCGTTCCTCCGACCAACATACCTCGCTGCCTAAGGGTGCAAAAGTGGAAAGACTATCGCATAGCGACCGCCTGGGTAACCAGATTTCAGACCCGGAAGTACGCAAGAAAGTCCAAGCACTATACAAACGACCTGATGTGGTCGTTCAACAATACGTATTGCCGACCAATTAAGTTTCAACGAGGAGTAAGTAATGAAAAAATCGTTTCTGATTGCTTCTGCTATTTTTCTGGGCCTTACCGCCTGTAGCAGCACGCCCAAGAATCCGGTCGATGCAACACCCGGTCGCACGGCCGATGTGGAGTTTCTGGAAGCCAATGGCCCACTGACATTAACCTTTGATGACAAGGGCAACTGGATCTCGATTAAGTCTTCCGCTACCGCGCCACTGGTTAATAACGCACCTGAGGGTGTCGAAATTGCTTTCAAAACGGCCACCATGCGCGCTAAGCGTAACCTCACCGAGTTCATGTCAAATGATGTGAAATCAACAAAGTCGGTACAGACCATTTCCAAGTCGTATCTGAAGAATATTGCCCAGGTGGATAGCAGTAACGAATCCAATACTGCCGGTGATGAAGAAGATGCCGCGAGCAACAGTCAGGCTACAAAAGAAAGCCGCCAGAAGGCTAACACCGTTGCACAGACCGTACGTGAGCGTATCGACGATAACTCGCAGGCTATTCTGAAGGGCGTGCAGGTTACCGAGCGTAAAGTCTCTAAAGAGCAGCAACACGTTTCGGTCACCATTCTTGTCACGCAGCAAAGCATCAAGGGTGCCGAGCAGATGCGTAAGGCCATGGGTAACTAACCAGTCTTTTGCAGGAACCATAGGCAGTGGTGCATCTCAAGCTGTTGCGGCGTTCCCTCGTTGTGGGGAGCGCCGTCTTGCTTGTGGCTTGTGCCTCTGGTGCCAAGAAGGGTGATGTACAAACGGTATTGGCCGAAGGGACGGGCAATACCTGCCAGGAGGCTTTGGCCCAGGCCAAGGTGCAGGCAAGTGACAAAGTGGTGGGTTCGTTTGTGAATAGCCAGAAATCTCTTGTGGCTGATAAGTACTATGCCGAAAGCCTGAATGAATATAGTGGTGGAGTGGTTCGCCAGTACACGGTGCTCGAGAGCAAGGGTGTTTCCCCCTGCGTCGTAAAGATCAGTGCCGAGGTGTATCTCGATAAGAAGAACATTGCGCTTAATCCTAATAGCCGTTCACTGAACCTAGGTGAGGTCGGTCGCTTTGTTGATAAACAGGATGAAGCCAAGGCCACGCTTTCGGCGCTGATTATGCGCCCCAAAATGTTCAGTGCCCGGATGGATCGCTTGTACGTGAGCACCGACAGCAAGAAGAATGCCCAGATTGTGCTCCAGGTATCGGATGTAGCACCGAGCGAGAAGTGGTATTCCGATCTTGAATCGTTTCTTAATCTGCAGGGGCAGCGGGTAGATTTTGAACGTTCTAAATGGAGCGATATTGGTAAATCAGTCCTATCGCTCATTGCGGCACCAGTCGCCGTGCCCTTAGGGCTGGCGCCTTCACCCTTTAGAAACCAGACATCGCGCGGTACCGAGATCGTTAATGGTGAAGGCTTGTTGTGCTTCCGCAATGACCCACAGTACGAAACGCTGCGTTGTTACCAAACCTGGTTAGCGGGAGATGCCTTAAAGCAATTACGCTCGATTCAACTCATGCTGGTTGAACGCTCTAACGATAATGTGACCAGCACGCGGCAGATTCAAAAGGGCGCTTATCACATGGTGTCCTTTCGGGCGTCTGACTACACCTACAAGAGCAAGGAAATGGGCTCGAAACGGGATTTCTATATCATCGAGCCGATGGGCGTGCCGTTCCGAGAATACCTGACGGTTAACCGCGGTGCCCTGAGTGAAGAAAACGAATTCACGATCAACGTGCAGTTTGCACCTGAAACTCAAACGACACCGTTCCGGCAGCAAACGCCCGGCGTGCTGCCAGTGTTGAACACTCGCAGCCGCCAGAACTTCTGATTTAGTGTGTGAGCGGTTTCACCACACGCTTGATGGTGTTGTCTTCCGGGTTCGGCAGAATCTTGAAGCCCAGTGAGCTCATCAGATTGAGCATCTTGGTGTTGTCTGAGAGCACATCACCAATTACCGCGGTGTAACCCTTGGTACGGGCGCAATCAATCAGCACCTGCATCAGCTTACGGCCCAGGCCGCGCTTCTGCCAGCTATCAGCAACAGCGAGGGCAAACTCAACCGTCTCCCCATCCGGATTAGTCACGTAACGTGAGGCACCAATCTGCACGGGGTTGCTTTCGTCATCTAGTTGCACCGCCACAAAGGCCATCTCGCGATCGTAATCAATCTGCGTAAAGCGCACCAGTTGCGGCTTTGAAAGTTCACGCATCGTGTCCATGAAGCGGAAATAGCGGCTTTCGTCAGACATGTTCTTGACGAATTCCTTTTCCATTTCGGCATCTTCAGGACGTACCGGGCGAATGGTGACCGATGAACCATCCGGCAGAATCCACTCTTCCACCAGATGGTTCGGATACGGGTGAATCGCCATGTGGGCATAACGATCAACCGTTGCCGGCGCGTAATCGATCACAATGCGGGCGTCCGCCGCAATAACCCCTTCTTCATCCACAATCAGCGGGTTGATATCCAGTTCGATGATCTGAGGGATTTCACTCACCAGATCCGAGATGTGGAGTAGCAGCTCGTAAATCGCCTCGATATTAGCGGCTGGCACCGACGCATGGCCTTTGAGTAGGTTGAATGCCCGGGTCGACTTAACCAGGCTTTCAGCCAGCACCTGATTCAACGGGGGCAGGGCAAGGCCGCGATCCGGATACAAATCAGATTCATTGCCGCCGCTGCCAAAGGTAATCACCGGGCCAAAGGTCCGGTCACGGAATACGCCGACACGCACTTCACGGGCGTTGTTACGAGACACAAAGGGCTCAATCGAAACACCGGAAATACGGGCATTAGGGTGCTTACGTTTTACCGTTTCAATAATGTCGTGGTACGCATTGCGCAGCGACACGGCATCCTGAATGTTCAAGCGCACGCCACCGGCATCCGTTTTGCGCAGAATATCCGGTGAGTCCACCTTCATGGCAATCGGGAAGCCGAGTTGTTCGGCATACATCAGCGCATCGGCCACACTATGTGCCACCATGGTTTGCGCTACAGGAATCTTGAACGCGCGCAGCACCGACTTTGACTCCATCTCGGAGAGCGTCTTGCGCTTTTCTGCCAGCACCGCATCAATCAGCATGCGGGCGCCTTCAATACGTAACTCGTTGCCTTCGGACTTCGCCGCCGGGGTTTGCAACAGCAGGCGCTGGTTTTCGTAGAAGGTCGATAGATTTGAGAACAGATCCACCGAAGACTCCGGCATACGGAATACCGGAATGTTGTGTGCAGACAAATACTCGCGGGCGGCACGGGTGTGCTCTTCACCCATCCAGCAAGCAATCAGCGGCTTGGTTAAGTCTTTAGAAAGATCGACCAGCACTTCCGCCACGGCTTGCGGATTTGTCATGGCTTGCGGCGTTAGCACCACCAGCAAGCCATCTACGGCGTCATCCACCGCCGTCAGGCTAATGGCATCGCGATAGCGCTCTGCCGTGGCATCACCGCCAATATCAATCGGGTTGGCATGTGACCAGGTGGTCGGCAACACTTTATTGAGTGCCTGAATTGTGCTTTCCTGTATCTCTGCGAGTGGGATGCCTGCCTCACTGGCACGATCGGCGGCAATAGCACCCGGGCCACCACCATTTGTAATAATGGCCAGACGTTTGCCTTTGGGTTGCAGCCGATCATTTAGCGCCTTGGCGCCTTCAATCAGCTGAATAATGCTGTTCACACGCACCACACCGGCACGGCGCACCGCCATATCAAATACCGTGTCTGACCCGCTGCGGATACCGCTGTGGGTGAGGGCGGCCGCAGTCCCTGAAGCAAAGCGGCCTGTCTTGTAAAGCAAAATCGGTTTAATGCGGGCGGCTGAGCGCAGCGCAGACAAGAAGAGTCGCGCGTTCTGGATGCCTTCGATGTAAAGCAAGATGTAATGCGTGCGTGGATCGTGCACCAGGTAATCCAGAATCTCACCGAAATCGATATCACTGGAACGGCCGAGTGATACCACTGACGAGAAGCCCACATTGTTGGGCAGTGCCCAGTCCAGAATGGCCGAACAGATCGCGCCTGACTGTGATACAAGCGCCATCTTGCCCTCATGGGCACGCTCCTGGGTAAAGGTGGCGTTGAGGCGGCTGGGGGGGCGCATAATACCTAGGCTATTCGGACCCAGAATGCGCACGCTATAGCTACGGGCAATTTCCAGTACTTTGCGTTCTAGCGCGGCGCCGGCATGGCCACGCTCTGCAAAGCCACTCGACACAATCAACGCGAAACGCACACCGCGTTCACCGCATTGTTCAATAATGCCGGGCACGCTCATCGCCGGCGTACAGATAATGGCGAGATCCACGCGACCCGGCACATCGTGCAGCGACTTGAATGTTTCCTGACCCTGCACCGACTCATGCTTGGGGTTAATCGGGAAGAGACGTCCACCGAAGCCTGTTTGTAGCAGGTTTCGGAACAATACCTGGCCAACAGAATTCTCGCGATCACTGGCACCAAAGACCGCAACACTCTCGGGTTCGAATAGGGGTTTTAAATAATGTTCTTCAAGCATGATGATCTCTTCCAGCCAATTGAAGCATCATCCATGACAATGGAATGATGCAATGCACTAGATTAATTCTACGCTCAAATCTGACAGCGTTCTGGCCACAAACTTGACCTGGATCAAACAGAACTGATTATCTGCAGGTTGTACAGGACACCTGCATCACTTCGCGTTCTGGCAGGCTTACTGCCGTTAAATGGCCACCCCACAGGCAGCCGGAATCTAATGCCACTAGATTTGGGGTCATTTTTAGTCCCAGGGCAGACCAGTGACCCACCACCAGCGTGTCTTTCGCTGTTTTCCGGCCCGGTACTTCAAACCACGGCACATGGCCTTCGGGAGCGTTTTCGGGTTTGCCTTTTATCTTTAAATCCATTAAGCCCTCGCGCGTACAGAAGCGCATGCGGGTCATGGCATTTACAATCACCCTGGCACGATCCAGATCGTCCAGACCCGCTCGCCAGCCCAGTGGGGTATCACCCCAGAGCGATAGCAGGAACGCACCGAAATCGGGTCCCCGTAAATGACTTGAGACTTCGTCACTTAAAGCCAGCGCATCATCGGCCGTCCACTCGGGCAACAACCCGGCATGCACCATCACGTAGCGCTGGCCATCCAGCGTCTGGGCATGGGCCAGTGGCTGCGCTTTCAACCAATCCAGCAGATCGGCCACATCGGGTGCTGCAAAAATCGGGTCCAACGTATCGTCCTTGCCGCGGCGAGGCACAGCATCTGCTGCCACCATGAGCAAATAAAGATCGTGGTTGCCTAAAACGGTCACGGCCGATTTACCAAGGCTGCGCATGAAGCGTAGTGTTTCCAGTGAGTGCGGGCCGCGATTCACCAGGTCGCCCACCATCCACAACTGGTCTTGTGCCGGGTCAAAGCGGCACTTGTCCAGTAATCTCTGTAGCGGGTCGAAACAACCCTGGATATCGCCTATTGCCCAAATCGTCATGATGCCTAGATTCTAACGAAAAACCGGAGAATTGATCAGGTCTCTACCTGCATGATGCGCCCAGCTGCTGCAAAACCCGAACTGACTGCCGCTTCCAGCGTGGCCGGGTACGCGGGGTGTGTCCAATCACCCGACAGATGTAAACCGGGTAGGGGTGATAAATCAGCCTCGGCAATGAATGCCGTAGGTGTAGCTGCATAAGTCGCACGTTGCACCGTAATGGCCTTTTGCCAGAGGCAGGGCGGTAAGTTGTCAACCTCGCGCTGCAACGCACTGAGGCAGGCGTGGGTGAGGGCATCACCACTGAGTAAATGCCAAAAGCCTTCGGCCGATAGCGAGATGGCAACCACGCCCGGCTCGCCGCAATGTGCGCGATCCATCGCCCACATCCGCGCGTCTTCCGGCGTTGGGCCCGCAAGCTGTATCAAAGGGGCGGGCATTCGAAAGCTGGTTTCAAAACCCAGATAGATCGTTGCAATGGGCTGGCTACCGAAGGCCTGCGCCCATGCCGTGGCGTTAAGTGCTGGGGGCAAGCTCAGATGGCTGAGCGCCCAGGTGGGCAACGCCAATACGACCTGATCAAATGCTTCTGAAGATCCATCGTGCAATAGCAGCTGGTAACCCGTAGCTGTTTGTTCAACGCCCGTGACGCGAACGCCGCAGCGGATGCCGCCACCGGCTTTTTTAATAGCGGAGACGATGGGGTCAACAATGCTTGCGCTGAGATTGCCTTCGGGCTGTAGCAGACACAACGAACTGCCGCCTTGGCCGAGAGTGTCGCGCAGCACCGGCGCCAAACGGCACATGGCGGCCTCGTGTAATGGTGTATTCAAAATCGCCAGTGCCAGCGGCGCCCAGAATTCATGGATTAGACTGGCCGGTTGTCTCGTTTGTTGCAGCCAATCGGCAACGGTCAGAGTTTGCTCAACGTGCCAGTGAGCGCTTTGCAGGTTCATTAAGGCACGAAGGATTTGATAGCGTTCCTGCCAATTAAATCCGTGGGCACGGCATAGTGCCAGTGCTAAACCGAGGCGACCTGCCTGAGCGGGCACAGTCAGTTTTCGTGTACCACCCTGGAACCGGAAGGGCACGACAGGTAGTTGAATGCCAGCCGCCTCAAAAAGCGCTTTCAACGATTGGCATCCAGCCAGTATCAGATGTTGGCCATTATCACGGGCATGGCCTTCTATAAGTGCGCGCCTTGCGCGACCACCTGGCTCAGGTGCCGATTCCAGAACAACGGGTCCATAACCGGCTTGCGCCAGCTTTAAAGCGCAGGCCAGGCCAGCCCAACCACCACCGACAATGGCAACGGTGGTTCGTGCCGGCTTGGCTGCGTCAGGCATTAATACTTAAACCAGGTTTTAAGGGCAATCCAGAGTTTACGTAGGGGGGGCAATGCAGTTTTTTGTTGCAGCACCTTGAAGCCATCGGTAGTAATTTCATCGAGCAGCGTGCGATACACCGCCGCCATAATCAACCCCGGCCGCTGCGCTGAGCGATCGGCGACTGGCAATGTTTCCATCGCCTTGTCGTAATAAGATTGGGCGCGATCTGCCTGAAACAGCATGAGCGACACAAACTCGGGTGTCTCCCGTGCATTCATGATGTCTGCAGCAGGTACGTTGAATTGCTGTAACTCATCAACCGGCAAATAGATGCGTCCACGACGGGCATCTTCACCCACGTCACGGATAATATTAGTCAGCTGTAGGGCTGTGCCCAGCTCCATTGCATAACGCAACGTCTTGCGATCGCTATAACCGAAGATCTCGGCCGACAGTAGACCCACAACGCCAGCAACGCGATAGCAATAGAGTGAGAGTGATTTGAAATCCGGATAACGGCTGAACTCCAGATCCATCGCCATGCCATCAATAATCTCGTTGAAGTACTCAACCGGCAGATTAAAGTGCTGGCGCACTTCTTTCAGCGCAATCATGACCGGGTGCGTGGGTTGTGGTTGACCGGGCGCGGTTTCCAATAGCGCCACTTCCTGACGCCACCAACTCAATTTAGCGACTGCAATTGCCGGGTCTTCACATTCATCCACCACATCATCTACTTCGCGGCAAAACGCATAGAGTGCATGAATGGCTTGGCGTTTCTCTGGTGGTAGAAAAAGAAAGGCGTAATAAAACGAGGTGCCGCTTTCGGCAACCTTTTGCTGGCAGTATTCGTGGGTGTTCATCGGGTAAGATTGTAGTGCAAGCGGGCTATCTGCGTATCAGAAGCGGTAACCAATCACGCCAGGTCAATGTGGGGCGGTGCAGGTAGACATCGCCACCAACTGAATCGATTTTCGACAAAATGCGCCGCCCGCTGGCAACGGTGAGACGTAACTCCTGCCCAATCCGCCATGAGTGGCGGCCCAGGCGGGTAGGCAAGGCCTGGCCTTGATCGAATAGAGCAGATACGCGTTGTGTCTGAAAAGCCATGAACTCAGCCCAGCGCAAAGGATCACGGGTTACCGCATTGCCCGAAAGAATCTCGGCATCGGTATAGCCCCATTCGGCAAGCTCGTCTTGTGGGAGGTAGATGCGCCCTTGCGCACCCTTGTTCGCATCAATGGCAATGTCTTGCCAGTGATTCGTCAACTGAAGTGCCGTGCAGATTGCATCTGACATCGCCAGATATTCAGGGGTTGCGGCATCAAATAGAAAGAGCATAAGCTGCCCCACCGGATTGGCAGAGCGGCTACAGTAATCAGTTAAATCGCCGTAGGTTGCGTAGCGTGTCTGGTGTATATCTTGCATAAACGCAGAAAGCAGGGCATGGCAGGGCGCTAAAGGCAGACCAAGACGCTGATGTTCCAGCGCCAGCGGTACAAAAATCGGCGCTAAATGCTCAGGCGGGGGGCGTTGTTCGGCAATGGCGGTTAGTGCGGCATCGTAGTCCCGCAGTTGCATCAGCCGTTCTTTCGGACTTGCATTGCCTTCATCAGCAATATCGTCTGCACTTCGGGCAAATCGGTAGATAGCTGCAACAGGCGCGTGCAAGTGCTTTGGCAGTAGCAAAGAGGCTACGGGGAAGTTTTCGTAATGGTCTATAGCCATAGCCTAAGTATAACGGGCAACGAATTGATGTATTCGGTGGTAGAATCGCATCCGCAATAAGCTGCTGCCCAGGTGGCGAAATTGGTAGACGCACCAGATTTAGGTTCTGGCGCCGCAAGGTGTAAGAGTTCGAGTCTCTTCCTGGGCACCATAGAAATAAAGCAATAAAAACAAGCGGTTAAACAGACATGGCGCGGCAGAAGTATCAAGCCGCTTTGTCTAACTCTCCCACAATTTATCATTGGTTTTCACGCATAATCACCCATTTTCAGGGGCGGAGTGTGGGAAGACTGTGGGAAAACTCACTTGTTTCGCAGAATAAGAAATTTGGGTTTTTAGGCTATGCTCTGACCCCGAATAATTAGTGCGACAAAAGCAAGGGCCGAAATGTCTTTATGAGTGTCTGTACCAAAACTCAACAATTTAAAGCCTTTGCATCAGCTTGGATGCTTAGTCTGGTTTTTTGTGCCGTTTCCTTTGCTGCTGATGAACAGGTCGAAGAAATTTCGAGCGCACAAGAAGTGGTGCTTTGGCCAGATCCACAACCACGAAAAAGGGAAGAGTTGCTGATCTCGGAAAAACGTTTAAATGCGCATGAAGATGTTGCCTCAATTCCTTTGTCTTATAACTTTGATCGGAATATCGGTAAAGAGCACAAAGGTACGACGAACTACATCAGTATTCAACCATACGTCCCGTTTCGGCTGTCTGAAAACTATAGTTTTATTGTCTTTCCATCAATGTCTTACCAATATTTCGAAAATTTCGATGGTAAGAATGCTCAGGCTTTAAAGCCGGTAATTTTACAGACATACATTGCCCAGTCCGGACAAAGCACGTTAAGAACTTCGTATGGATTTGGCCCAATGGTCGCTATACCTACTGGTGCTGGCCCAGAATTCGGTAGCCGTCAGACTGGCGTAGGTTACTCCTTTGCGGGGTTTCACCGGACAGAGCGCTGGGTAGTTGGGTTACTAGGTTACCAATCCTTCGCAACATCTTCTCAACCGAATATTCCGTCTGCAAATAACGTATTTGCCCATCCCACGATTAAGTTCATTACCTCTAAAGCCGGTAGTATCACGCTTGATAGCGAAGCATTTTTCAATACTGATGGGCAAGGCAACAGCATTCCTGTCAATTTAATGGGAAGCAAAATTATCAGCTTGGGAAGTCAACCATTGCTACTTACCTTGGGGGTTCGCTATTGGGCCGTGAATACGACTTATGGTGGGGCTCAGGGTTGGGGTGGTCGTGTGGCACTCACGTATTCTTTCTCTAATTAAGGTCATGTTGATATGAAAACCCGTTCTCTCGTTGCAGCAATCGCTTCAGGATTTATGACTCTGAGCCCTATTTCACAGGCCTGTACAGCTGTGGATGTCCAAGCAAAAGATGGAAGCGTTATCGCGGGTAGAACCATGGAGTGGTTTTACGATATGCAATGGCAGGTTGCGAGCCTGCCAATAGGTACTGATTATCAAATGACTGCGCCACCAAAGCTTGGGTTACCTGCAGTTCCGCAAAAAACTAAGTACGGCATCGTTGGTGTTTCGACGGCCATTATTGATGGCACGATGCTACTAGAAGGACAGAATACAGGCGGGCTGGGTATGAGCGGTAACTTCTTACCCGGATTCACTGAATACCAGACGGTTACAGCATCAGATAAGAATTATGTTTCGATCTTGGATTTTGGCACCTGGGCCTTAGGGTCGTTCGCCACAATTTCTGACCTTAAGGCAGCACTTCCCAATATCAAGGTCTGGTATGACCCTTCCCTGAAGACTGGACCGACGCCACCCACAGTCCACTTTGTTTTTAACGACCGATCAGGGAAGGGGATCGTCGTTGAGTTTGTAGAAGGGCAAATGCAAATTCATGAAAATAAAGTTCATGTGCTAACAAATGCACCGACATATCAATGGCAACTCACTAACCTTCGCAATTACATCAATATTTCTACCAAGGTCGACACAAGTGTCAAAATTGGCGGGTTAGATCTAACAGCTTTGGGGTCTGGCGGAAATACTATGGCATTGCGTGCAGACTATTCGCCACCTTCACGATTTGCTCGTACTGCATTTCTACGCTGGAATTCACCTCAACCAGCGAATGCCTCAGAGGCTTTGCAGCTAACTGGGCATATTCTTAACAACGTCGATATTCCTAAAGGCGTTGCTGGTGATGTGGTTGGCAACGAAACAGTCTGGGATACAACGCAATGGGTTGCTTTTAAGGATCTAACGAATAATCAGTTCTACATTGCAGATTACGAACACAGAACGAATTTTGTCAGAATCGACATCAACCAACTTGCTGATGGCAAGACTGTGACCAAGAAATTAATTAATGCGCTGCCATATCCAGCAATGCCTGATTTAACGAGTGTATTAAAGTAACCCAAAGAAAGAACACAGAATGAATAATGTGAGTGTAGGTAAACTGCTACTTTTGCAGGGGCTGATGCTTGGTGCTTTTACGGGGTCGAGTGTCGCGATTGCTGAGGTATCGCTCCCGCCTTTCTATTCAGCTGTGACAAAAATGCAGCCAACAGGAAGTCTTGGGCAGGTTATTAAATATGAGGAGATTGCTACACCAATCCATGGAGCAAAAGCCTGGCGCATCGCCTATATCTCATCAGATGTGAATGATCGCAAAACTATATCAACCGGTTTGTTAGTTGCACCCATTGGAAAAGCGCCAAGAGAAGGTCGACCTGTCATATCTTGGGCTCATGGAACAACAGGCACTGCACAGAATTGTGGCCCTTCTCAAACAGTTAATCCAGCTGTGCCCCTAAATCAATATTTTCTGAAGAGTGGGAACTCTTGGACAGATTACGGCATTCCAGCACTCGAAGAGTTCATTAGGGAAGGCTACGTAGTTGTTGCTTCTGACTACCAAGGTCTTGGAGGCGGTGGCAAGCATCAGTATGTCGTGTCGGCGACACAGGGTCGTGATGCCATCAATGCAGTTCGAGCGGCAGCCTCCATAAAAATAGCAGGTGCAGGTAAAAAAGCACTTATATACGGGTGGTCTCAGGGTGGTGGTACTACCATCGCTGCGGCGAGTTCTGGGGAGTACATAAACCAGAAGGACACGGCTTTTGATGATATTGAAATGGTTGGCTTTGTTGCAATGGCCCCGCCTGACTTTCGGACGATGACACCAGCTGGTGGCATTATGGATGAAGGTGCAGAAAAAATGCTCTCCGGATTTGCCAAGACTTTTTCGAACAACGTATTTAATTTCACGCATTTGGCTATGAATCTGTGGGCAACGCAGGCAGCCTACCCGGAACGACTTCAGTTGACAGATATATATACAACAGATGGTGCAAGAGCTGTTGATGAAATTATGTCGAATAAATGTGTTCACGTGGCTTCTGACACATTTACTTATACCTACGGTGATGATTACGCACAGCTAATGAAAGCTAAGCCCGAAAACGCCAAAGCTTGGGCGGATGCCATTCTCAACGGTAGTGTTCCAGACAGTAAACCAGTAGCTCCAGTGATTTTGTACTGGGGCACTAAAGATACTGTTGTGCCTCCGGTTATGGGACAACAATACCGTGACCAGATGTGTCTGAAGGGTGGTAATGTAGCTCGAGTGAACGTGGGTGAAGCAACTCATTTTGGTACACCGGCAGCATCCGAACCTTTGTACATGCCATGGATCAGAGATCGATTTGCAGGTAAACCTGCAGTAGACGGCTGTGCTGTTAACTAAATCATTTACTACCTTCTTTATAGGTTCGTTAATCTTCGTTAATGCCTATGGCGGTGACCAGAGTACGTATTCGATTGGTTATCTTAAAGTCGAAAACGATACAGCTGATTACAGTCGCCAACGAATTGTCGAGTTGTGGGGTTACAACAACTATCAAGGTGATGCAAGCTACAGCGAGACATTGAGATTACGCTACTACGAGCCATTAGACGTTGGTCGGTGGCAGGGAACCATGCGGCTAGATACGGCAGAGGTATGGAACCGAGGCCCAACTTATGCTGCCGAGAACAATGGACAGCATAGCCCGGGGAACACGATGATTACAGTCTGGGGTAATCACCCGGATATTCTTCCTCAAACAGGAGTAAACATTGGTGGTAGGGTCATTTTTCCCTTTGGTAATAATGGTCAGTGGGCCATTGGGCCGCAGCTCGGATCAGTTTTTAGACCTTTAGATCCTTTGTCACTGCTTGCTGATATATCGCCAACAGTTCGTTACATGTATGGTTTTGATACGAAGAACAATTCGTTGGCTTCTAATCCTAGACAGCCTCCGATGCTCAGGAATCTTCAGATATATCCAACTTTCGGCATTCGTATCAAACCCGGTACACAGCTGAGATTTTGGGACGAAAACGGTTTGCAGTACAACACACGTGGTGACAGTTGGTTTATTCCGGCTGACGCAATGATCACCCATGAGCTTAACAAGCAATTTCTTGTGGCCCTGGGCGGTAGCGGTGCGCTTGTAAACACTTACCAGCAATACACCTGGTCTGTTTATGGCAAGATTTCTTACAAATTCTGAGATCGAAACATCTAAATACAGGTTTAGGTTCTGGCGCCGCAAGGTGTAAGAGTTCGAGTCTCTTCCTGGCACCACAGCATATTCAGAAGCCGCCTGATGGGCGGCTTTTGTCATTTTGTAGCACGAAAAATACCACCTATGGAATTGACCCACGCGCAAGACGCATATAGCTTAGATTGAGAGCTGTGTTAATGAATATGTGTTAAAAAGTTAATCAGCCGATCAACATTGTATTGAAAGCTTGCTGCTGTGAAAAACTCTTCCTTAAGAATCGCCAAATCATTCTTTTCAACCTGTTTGATATCACTTGCAGCAGCTTCAGTTTTTGCTAGTGATAACCCCACCGCGTCCGAGCCGCCTAGTTCATCTTTGTCGGCAATCGAGGTTGCTAAAAAGCGTCAGGAAATTCTGGCAATGCGCGACGCAACGCTGAAGCGCTTGTACAAGGTAAAGCCTTCGGTACGCAATGAGATTGCCAAAGCCGATGGTTATGCCGTGTTTGATGCAAACCAGACAAATATTGTTCTGCTTGTGGCCGGTGCAGGCAACGGGGTGCTCATAGATAACGCTTCTGGTCAGCCGACCTTCATGAAGATGCGACGACTCGGCACCGGACCGGGCCTTGGATTCAAAAAATACAAGCAGGTGCTTGTTTTCAAAAGCCGCAAACTGGTTGATACGTTCAAGACGGTGGGCGCTGATGTGACTGCCAGCGGTGACGCCACTTTCAAACTTTCGGAGCATCAGGATGGTAAAGGCGTAGATCATGCGGTTTCGCTGGATCCGATGATTTCGGTCTATCAGCTGACTGATCGCGGTGTGCTGCTTCAAGCCAATTGGGGTGGCATGGCCTATCTACCAGATTCATCCTTAAATACGCCAGCGAATAGCACTAAGTAGTTTTTTGTCGAAAGATGACTCACCTGAGTTAACGAGAAATGATTAAAAGAGCCGTCAGAATTCTGTTGGGGTCGCTGCTGATAGGCATTGGCCTTTTCTGGGCGGCTGGGACTTTTCTGCTGGAAGGACTGGTACGGGATCAGGTTCGTTTCTTTGGCGAAAAAATCGGCTATGAGATCTCGATTGGCGAGTTTTCTGTATCACCTTTGTTGTTCCAGGCGCGTGTAAATGACATACGGATTTCGCCACGGGTAGCAACGGAGGGTGCTTTACCTCTATTTACGCTCAAGCAGCTTGATGTGGATGCGCGATTCTGGCCATTGCTTAAAGGCGATGTGACGCTTAAAAAAGTTGCGCTGGAGTCGCCTGAGATCTTAGTCGCACGTTCGGCACGGCAATGGAACTGGCAGACATTCATTGATGAGGTGAATGAGGCGACAGCACCTGACACATCCGCGTCGGAAACACCCTCGTCAATGCAGATACGCGTCGATGCACTGCTGATTGATGGTGCACGTTTGGCTATTCGCGATGCGCAGAAGAAGGCCGCCTATGACTTTGGCCCTTTTAGTCTGCACCTTACAGAGTTAAGTAATCAGAACGCGGCCGCGCCCAAAGAAGTAGGCCTCTCTTCCAAGTATGTGTTGAATCTGGGGCGTGTTGCGATTCCGTTGCCTAAAGTGGCGGGGGTTCCGGATCGTCAACTGGCATTCCGTCAGGTGACGGCAACGGGCTATCTGATCGAGAATGCCGCCAGTGATATGAAGGTGAGGCTGGATCTGGTTCTTGATGACGGGAAGATAACGTCAACGTGGCAGATGTCATCGAAGGGTGCGCTGAGTGGTGATATTCATCTGGCGGATCTAGCAGTTCAACCCTTGCTAGCGCTGGCACCCAGTTATGAACCGCTCTATAGCCCTTCCGGGGTTATAGAGGGTGATGTCTTCTTAAAACAGGATTCAGATGCGCTGACGGTAGATGCAGATCTAAAAGTGGATGAGCTTGATATCCGTGTCCGTGACAGTAAGGAGCCTTTACTCTCTTGGGCATCGACAACGTTAAACAAGTTTCATTTGATATTGCCTATGGCTGAGCATAAGGCAGGGCTGTTAACTATCAATGACGTGTTGGTAGATCGCCCTAAAATCCGATTTGTGATGGATTCACAAAGTCAGTCTAATTTTCGGTCTTTGTTCTCAAAGCCTGAGGCAAAAGTCTTAACCGCTGAAAAGAGCGATGTTCCCGCAGCACCATCAGATTCAACCGTCAAAGTCGTTGCTAAAACCACTCAAGCTACGCCCGAGTTCCGTTATGACGTTCGTAGTGTGCGTCTAAAGAGTGGTGCCATGCATTTTTCGGATGAAGCGATTAAACCGGTGTTCCGGGTCGATGTTACGGATCTTAATGGATCCATCCAGGGCATTAGTAATGAGCCGAATCGCTATGCTTCTCTGGTGTTGAACGGCCGAGCAGCAAAAACGGGCAGCTTGCGGGCACGGGGTCAGCTGGCTTTTGCCGACCCACGCCAGAACAACGATGTGAGTTTGATCTTTCGTAATATCCCGCTGAATGCCACTAATCCATACACGATGACCTTTGCCGGGTATGCCATTGATGACGGCCGGATTGATGTGGATTTGCGCTATGTCACCAAGAATGGCGCGCTGGAAGGCAAGAACCGGTTCGTCATCAAGAAGATCAAGCTGGGTGACCCAGTCGCCGATTATGAGGGTACCCGGTTGCCGTTGGGGTTGGCGATTGCACTGCTGGAAGATTCAGACGGCATGATTGATGTGAACATTCCCGTGAAGGGCAATGTGAATGAACCGGAATTCAGCGTAGGCCACCTCGTCTGGCAAGCGGTAAAGACGGTGCTTTCGAATGTAGTAACAGCACCATTCCGTGCCTTGGGCGCATTGTTGGGCATCGAAAATGTCGATGCGATCGCCTTTGTGCCCGGCGAAAGTGCGCTGCCGCCCGATGGGGAAGAGCAATTAGTAAGGATTGCCGAGTTTCTGGCTAAAAGACCGAAGTCAATGCTGGTGATTCACGGTACCTACGATCCTAAAGTCGATGCCGATGAGCTAGCGCGAGCCATGGCTGATCAGGCCATACTCGAAGCATCGGGTATTAAAGTAGTGGCAGGTGAGCCATTGCCCCTGCCTAATCTCACAGACCCGAAGGTTAAAGCCGGCCTCAAAACGGCTTACGGAGCACAAGTAGGGCGCATTAAACTGGGGCAACGTTTGCTCACGCTACCAGACAATGAAGACCGAGATACACAGTTACGTCAGGAGCTGATTCAGAGCTATAAGATTAGCGACGAGCAGCTGAACCACCTGGCTACCCGCCGTGCGGAAGCCGTAAAGGCAAAGATTCAATCAGTTGACGGTAAGTTGGCTGACCGAATAACTATTGGCGACAATCAGATTGTTAGCGCTGATGAGGCCGGGATACCGATCAGGGTTGAATTAGTAACTGGTGGGTAAGGTGCATGATACAGACTTAACCAATTGATTTTTATTGGTTATGTTTAAGTCGTAAGAGACTGAACTTTTGCTAGATTTCCCCAATTAACAAGTATGCGGATTAGAAATCCGAACCTTGTTAATTGAAAAGGGAAACTGTGAAGAACTGTTTTAATCGATTGTTAGTTCTGGTGATTGCAATAGCCTCATTAGCACTAACTGGCTGTGCAACTACACAACAGACTGATGGCATATCCATCACGCAGACAAAGCGTGGCGTAGAAATCAGCTCTGCGAATTCGATCCTCTTTGACACAGGCAAGTATGAGTTAGAGCCGAGCGGTCAGAAATTTCTGGATCGTGTAGCCAACATACTGCTGACCAAGACCAAGAAAAACGCGATCATCGAAGGTCATACAGACAACGTGGGTGGTGCTACCTTCAACCAGGATTTGTCTGAACTGAGAGCGCTTACGGTCATGAAGGGCTTGGTTGATCGTGGGGTACCAAAAGCACGATTGAAAGCCGTTGGTTATGGTGTAACTAGACCCGTTGCAGATAACGGCTCAGATAATGGCCGCCGATTAAATCGCAGAACAGACATCATCATTGTGGGTGAGTCTGCCAACAACATCGGCAATCCATTTATGGATTTCCTCAATAATCTATTTAAGTAAGGGTTAATTCATGAAGATATGCCCTGATTGCCATACAGAAAACAAGACAGAAGCAAAATTCTGTAAGACGTGCAGACATGCATTTGAAATCTATGTTCCAGCTGCTGAACACTTGATTGATTGCCCACAGTGTCATGCACCTAATGAGGCGAACAAGAAGTTTTGTGCGGCTTGCGGTTCGAGTCTGTGCATTTCAACTGGAGAGCTTAAAGCTCCCCCGGTAAATCCTGTTGAGGTTTTGACTACGCCTAAGCCAGACTTAGACTACATCACTCGGCATACAGATACGATATCAACCAGGCTTGATGAACCAAAAACGCCAAAGATTTCCAAGTCGTTAGTAATCAAGGCCTGTTATGGCCGTTTTCAAGAGAGACTATCGAACAAACTAGCGCGTCTAGCCCAGTTAGCCAAGCGCAAACCCAAGCAGCAACAAGAGTCATTTGAACCAGATTTAGAGCGTTCAAAAATTAAGCGGATTCTAATTGTTGCTTGTGTTGCTGGTGCGACGGCCGTGGCTGCTTCATTCACCTTTTCGTGGATGATGAGTGATTCCCAGCCTGTTGACATGGCACAGACTGTGTCTGCACCCAAGATTGCTGTCTCAAGTCCGACCTTGGTAGATCAACAGTCGGCTGCAATACCGCCAAATCCGATTCCAACTCCAACACCTGTGGAGCTTCAGCAAGCTACTGTCGTTACACCGCCAGTAATTGCTAGTAACAGTATAAGCAATACCTATAAATCTTCTGTTGCCGTGACAGCAGCAGATGAAACTACAGCAAGTGTGCAGCCTGTTAAGAAAAAGCAGACAAGTAACCAGCAAGATCTGAATCGACAACGTTTGCTTGAACTTAAGCGTCAACTTGGGCAGTAATTAAAGGGGGTATCTATGAGTATTCAAAAACATCTAACAGATAGTTATTCATTGCTAGACACAACTAAGGCAATGAGAGACTGGAAAGCTATTGGGGCGCTTATTGGCACGGGAGTCATAGCTGCACTGGTATTTGCTGTGTTTCAGGCATTAGCAATGCAATCATTCAACATGTACGTAATGGCTACAGGCAGTTTTTTGGCTTTTGCGGTTGGATTTTATGGTGTTAATGCTGTGGGCATCATGAACCTTAAAGCAGTTGAAGGGATACAACTGACTTATTTCCAAGCGTTTGCCATTTCACTTGGGGTTAGCCATCGGTTAATTTTGATAGGTTTGCTAGCAGGTCTATTTTGTCTTGTAGGTTTATTTGCTATCGGTGTGCTGCTCTTTATCTGCAAAATGCCGGGAATCGGCCCAATTCTACTGACGGGTGTAATGCCTATAGGTTCACTAGCAATTGGACTTGGCGCACTTTTTCTTGGCTATATTTTTTATCCGCTAGCTGGTCCTGCCATCTGGAGTGGTGAGAAAACCATGAGGGCATTTACCATCCTCCTGGCAATTGCTCGTGCCAATATTGTCTCAATTGTTATCAAAATGGTGCTTTTAACTTTGCTCGTAGGCTTTGTTGGAGGCATTGTATTTGGTGTTATTGGTACAGGCACCCTGATCATGTCCGGGTTAACTGCATCATTTGTAGGTTTTGGTTCACCATTTAGTCATGGGTTTAGTGTAGACGAACTCATGTGGTCAATCATGGGTGGTGGTTCAGGACACATGACAGGTGCGATGATCGGTAACGGGTTGCTGGTCTTAGCAGCCTCGAGCGCAGTATTCATGATCTTCCTACGTGGCTTATGTACGATCTATCTCGCTGCACGGGAAGAGTGTGACCCAGAATTGCTAAATAAGAATTTTGTGCCGGAATCACTGCAGAAGAAGGTCAATGATGTTCGTGAAGCAATCGCACAAACCCAGCAACAGGCATTAAGCGTTCGTAAATGTAAGCGATGCGGGTCTGTCCTTAACGCGGATGATCGCTTCTGCGGTGAATGCGGCGAGCCGCAATAAAGTGTGACACTAAGACAAGAGGGGGCTTCGGCCCCTTTTTTATTTCCCTACAATACTTATTGAACTTCGGCTCCTGGCTTGCAATTAACAAGTAGTAAGGAATAACTGATATCACATTGCAATCGGCGTAACTATAAGAATATGAACAGGTTTTTCGAAAAGCTGTCGAAATGCTGCAAAATCCCTCGTGTTGAGAGAGGTGTCTCTGCTGGTCAGTTTTTCACATCTTTATTCATTTCTTATCTGGTTTTGTGCCTGCTTTCGTTTTCGATGTTATGGCTTGGCGACAAAATCAACAGAAAGAATCTGGCGATTACGCGATACATGGCAACAAGCCAGGCACCATTAACCGGGAAGTTTTACGACAATATTGGTCAAAAGCAGATCACTGTACTGACTTATGACCAACAGTTCCTTCGTGAAACTGGTAGCTCTTGGCCGATCACTTATGGACAACATGCCGACTGGGTACTAAGGATCGTCGAAGATCAGAATTCGCGGCCTAAAGCCATATTTCTGGATGTGACGTTTACACAGAAACGAGATGACCCAAGCGTTCATGAATTGTTAGCCGGTTTATGCAAGGCAAAAAAGGAATATGGCGTTGATATTTACCTGGCAGCGCTGGCGTCACCCACAGATGGGCAGTTGCATGTTCGGGGTGACCTCGAACAGGGGGGTAAAGAAGACTGTTTTAAACTTGTAAGCGTTAACTATGCCCCAGATCCGATCGACAGGTTGTCATGGGATTACCCCATGCAATCACACGTTGGCGTAAACGGCTGGGTTTCGAGTTTGCCAAGCACTGATTCACCGGTGTTAAACAGTGCCGCGTTAGCCATAGCTAATGGCAGTGCTGCCCTCCATATGCCAAATGACGACGAATCATTAGCGTTAGTCTGGGGTGTTATTAACGATCAACCGGCTGAAAACAAGCCAGATTTATTCGGGTATTGCCGGTATGGTGATAAGAGCATGTTCCGTTTAGTGCCTGGTGTCATTCGAGGCGTGTTTAACGGTGAAGATTCTCGCCCTATATGTCCATACAACCTAACGTACTCGGTCGCTCAGTTGGCGACACTTACGGACCAAGAACTTACTCATGCGCTTAAAGACCGCTATGTGCTCATTGGGGCTGTTGTACCGGGGAATAACGATCTGATCGACTCACCGGTGCACGGAACGATACCGGGCGTCTTTTTGCATGCCATGGCACTGGATAATCTGCTGACCTTTGGTAGCAATTACAAGCGAAGTACAAACTGGGACTTTCCGCCATCCTTTGAGTTATTCACCGCTGGATTGCTATCAGTATTGATTGTGATGATCGTGCATGTTGCGTGGAAAAGTTTGACGCATTTGTTCTCTAGAACTCAGCAGCCTTCATATATAGCTGACTTTGAGGATTTAGAAGTCCACCAGAGGCTTGTCCGGTTATTGCCAGCGGTTTTCAATTGGTTGGCAAGAATAGCGATACAGACTTCGGTCACCATGCTGTGCGTGGTTTGGCTGCAGAAACATTTCTCTATCGGCATGCTGCCTGTTGTTGAGTTAGTGGGTATGACCATCTTGGCCGAAATGTTTGGGTATGCCAGCAAAGTCGAAGCATTCTTTAGACCGCCAACAAAACCGAAGTTCCATTAAGTGCAGTCAACCATAAACAGGGGAAATTCAATGAAAAAATCATTTGTTGTGCTTAGCCTTTTTACTCTGGCATTTAATGCTTTCGCTGCAGAACAAATTACCGCCTTGTCGCCGAGTAGTCGTACAGAAATTGAGCTTTTTACTAAGGCAGGTGCCCCACAATCCGTTAAGACGCTGTCCGCAAGCGATATGCCATTTCCGGTAAGTGTTCAGGCACAAGAAGCAGGTTTTCTTAAGGTAGCGGTTGAGGGAAAGACCTATTGGCTAAAGAGTACTCAAGTACGAATTCAGAGAGATGTAGTTGCTTCCTGTGCGGCCTCGGCTGAAAGGGCAGAGCGTGTTGGTGCAACACCAGGTCTTGCAGGTAACAGCTGTAAATAATTTTAGGTAATACAAAATGATCAAACACCCAAAATCTCTGCACAAGACAATTGCGAGCATTGCTGTAGTCCTATTGCTTGCCGGATGCCAAAGCATGGGGATGGGGGTTGATCCATCGAAAATTTCTGCGGTAAGCACTTTGCCTGCACCCGCAGATAGAGAATGGCCAGATCAGAAGCAAGATGTGCTTAATCAACGCGCACGTGTTGAGCTGGGATTGATTCGCTCGCCTGAACTAGAAGGTTATCTCAACGTTCTCTACAGCAAAATTAAAAAGCAGGCTGGCTTTCCTAACTGGCAAGGCAAGGTATATATCGTAGCGAATTCCAACCTTACAGCTTATGCTACGGCAGCTGGCAACATTTACATTTCACCTAGCTGGATTTCTACAGCCCAGAGTGAAGATGAAATCGTAGCGATTCTGAGTCACGAATTCGGACACGTTTATCTGCACTATCACGAACTAGAAAAAACAAAGGTCACTGCAGACCAGGCGGCAGATTGGATTACTCTGGGCGCAGCAATTGCCCAGAATACAAATGCACTGAATGGTTGGCCTGTGGCTGATTTATTTGCAACCGGCTATGGTGCTTCACGTGATATTGCCGTAGGGCATTATGGGAGCTCTCAAGAATTAGCTGCTGATAAGTTTGCCCTGAACTTAACGACAAAAATGGGCTATTCCTACGATTCGGGTGTTAAGGCTTATCTCGAGCACCAGGCGACATGGGAAGATGTTAATGAAGCCCGTCAGAAAGCCTATGAAGATAAGCTGTCTGAATCCTTCACGGGACTAGGCACGTTGGCCTCATTAAAAATCTCACAGGGTTGGAAGTTCGTAACATCTGATCACCCGAAAACGATTGATCGTATGGATGCCGTTGCAATTGCTGCGGATGATGTGCCACCCAAGCTCTTAGGTAAAAAACCTGTCGTTAAGCCATTTAATAGTGTACGGAATTCGGGTGCCGTTTCCAGCATGCTTAAAAGTTTTGGTTTTGCGATGAAAGGTCTTGAAAACCCTAACGCGATAGACGCCTACGACAATGCCAAAAAATCTGCGGGCGGTGCTAATGCTAAATATGCCTACTCAGCTATAGCGGTATTCAAGACACAATTGGCCAGCATACTCAATGGAAACGCAGCAAACGCAAATGGTCTGGGCCGTGGACTGGATTTGAATATAAACTCTGAACCGGATCGGGCATGGAAGGTTTATGTCACAAAAGCCGACTTTTTTGCGCGTATGGGACAGGTTCCTGCGGCTAAAACTGTCATGGATCAGGGGTTTGCCTATTTTAACTCTGCCGGTGAGGCATGGCCGGAAGCAATTTTGTTCTATGGTCAGTATGAATCCTGGGATAAAGCTAAAAAAATGGCGGCGACCTGTGCTAAAGAATTCCCTGGTTTAGCTAAAGCATGTAAAACTGCAGCAATCACTCCGGCTGAAAAGGCTGAGATGGATCGCCGTGCACAAGAGAATGCAAACCGCCTTGTGAATAAGTTAATGAAGAAAGACAAATGAAATACATCGGATTGAAATGCCTGGTACTTGCGTTAACTGTCGCCCTGGTCAGTGCTTGTGGTAATCAATCCAGAAAGAGTGCCATTCCCGATGCCCAGCTACAGGCGGCGACTATTTCAGGCATGGATGATATCCGTTATGTTCCAAGCACCAAGGCTGGTGTGAAGTCATATCTTCAAGAAATTAAAGCGACAGTTCCCAAGCGACCCCAAGACCCAAGCCGTCAAACAAACCTACTTGCATTGTCTGGCGGTGGTGATAACGGCGCGTTTGGTGCTGGTCTCCTGGTAGGTTGGTCAAAGAGAGGCGATCGCCCGGTTTTTGATCAGGTAACCGGTATCAGTACGGGTGCCTTGATTGCCCCATTTGCCTTCCTTGGCACTGATTATGATCAGACTCTGCAAATGTTGTTCACCCAAGTGTCGCCGGACGATATCTATCGAGAACGTGGCAAACTCGGCGTAATCTTTAACGATGCATTGGCAGATGCGACCCCGCTTAAAAATCTGATCGATAAGACAGTCGATACAGAGATGCTAAAGCGTATCGCGGCTGAATACCAGCAACATGGCCGCTTGCTCATGATTGGCACCACCAATATTGATTCCGGTTCGCTAGTACTATGGAACATGGGGCGTATCGCTGCTATCGGCACGCCGGAATCTGCGGCGTTATTTAGAAATGTGATGCTTGCTTCGGCAGCGGTGCCCGGTGCATTTCCCCCGGTATTGTTTGACGCAGAGGTTAATGGCCATGAGTATCACGAACTTCACGTCGATGGCGGCTTAGCTGCACAGGTGTATTTATACCCAGCAGCAGTGAGTAAAGTAGCCATCGAATCTGGGATTATTAAATCCCGCAAACGAGAGGCTTACATTATTCGAAATGCCCGGTTGTCTATTGGTTGGGAAGAAACAGAACGTAATGGTCTGGGTGTACTCAATCGCTCTTATAAAAAGATTGTTCAATCACAGGGTTTGGGTAATCTGTACCAGATTTACGAAATTGCCCGTAGAGATAAGGTCGGGTTTAATCTGGCTTACATCGGTAATGATTTTGAGGCGGCACATCCGGCCGAGTTCGATAGAACATATATGAATGCGCTGTTTCAGTACGGGTTTGAAAAATCGCTTAAGGGCTACCCTTGGCAGCATATGCCGCCTGGTCTAGAAAACAGCTCCGAAGAAGATCTAAAGCTACAGTCTAAATAGCTGGGTCAGAGCAAAACAGCCACTGAATCCACAATGCCCAGTTCCATAATGGCATCGATCAGTGGCTGAAGACGTGCTTTATCGATAATTGAAACAAAGATCTTCTGTACGTCACCGGCTGCAGTTGAATGCACAATACTGGCGCCGTATTTTTCGAGAATAGTGACTACTGCGCCCATTTCAGCGCCACGCTTTAGCGTTATGCTCAGATCGGCTTCAGCAGGTGACACGACAGATTCTTTATCCGTACCGAACCAGTTCATCTTATGGGCTGTATAGCCTATTCCTTGACCAACAATCACCAGAAGGGCAATGGCCAATGGGGGAGATATACCGAGGGATCTAAGCTTTGCCTTAAGGCGTTGGATCAGGCTCATGCGATGCCTGGGCTGGTAATCTGCTAGCAGACGATTGAGGGCGGCTTCCGGGTTGCGATTGGTGCCGGTGTTGCGAACAATCCGGCTCAGTCGCTCTGCAAAGTGAGCAGCCTTTTTAGCATCGGGATGGGTGGCGATGTAGGTCTGCATAAAGCCGCGATCTTCATCAGACAGGTTATGCGTAATGTAAAAAGGCAGCAGCTGCTCAAACCGGGTCTGATCAGTGGTGGGTTTCATGTCATCAGACATAAGCCGGCTCCGATTCGAATACACCCTTTACGCAGTCAGCTATCTTGGCCCGTGCATTGAATAACCGACTTTTAATCGTTCCAAGCGGGCATTCAAGTCGTTCGGCCACAATTTCCATAGGTTCTTCTTCAAACCACGTCCAGAAGAAGGCCTCTTTATGGGTGACGGGTAGCTGATCGATGCATTCGCGCAGCACATCATCCATTTCCTGGCTTTCGAGCCGGGAGACAATGTCCCAATCAGGCGAGGGGAGGTTGTCAAAAACCTCCTCATTGATTTCAACAATAGATCGAGCAAGCCCTGAATTCTGCTTTCGCATCCAGGTTCCGCAAACATTTTTGGCAATACCGCACAGCCAAGTCTTGAACTCTGAGGTGCCGTTGTATTGCGCTGGTTTTTGAATGGCAATCATAAAAGTATCGTTGAGTATCTCTTCAGCGGCTTGATCGTCGCGCACCCGGAGCCGGATAAACGCGTAGACAGAGGCCTGATAGTGACGGTAAATCGTTTCAACGGCTTTATTGTCGCCAAGGGCGATTAGGTTCAGCAGTTTTTGCAGTTCTTTTGCAGGTAGGTCTTTCATGCTGAACGAATATTTTCTGAGATGGACGGAATTTAGCACAAAACCATAAACCAAATAGGGTATCCGAAGGTTTATCTGAACTTTTAGCCGACACTTGCAATCAAGCTTTGGGAATGTTCCTGTTTGTGAGGTGGCTTATGAAGCGGTTTGCGGTTGTCATAGCAAGTGTTTTGACGTTGGCACTTACAGCTTGCGGGGGTGGCGGTGCGAATGTGCGCAGTGAGGTGACCACGGTATCCAAGGGCCAACAGCTAATAGACCTTAAAAAAGCTCTGGGTGATGGTGCAATCACCCAAGATGAGTACGACAAAGAGAAGTCGAAGATTTTGTCAACAAATGGTTAAAGACGTTCTTTACCGCTAAAAAAAGGAAATCATATGCATAGAAACTATACAACTGCTGCAGCCCTGGTTATGGGTGTGTTTACTTGCACACTTGTTGGCTGTGGTCTTGGTGAACCATCGAAATCCGCCATTGAGACTTCATTGCGTCAGAAGTATTTGGATATGTCTAATGAAGAGGGCGCTCCAGCGAGCTACATAGAGAATCTTAAAAAGAATTTAAAAGTTACGGTGTTGAAAAACAATGGGTGCCAAATGGTTGGAGAAAAGACTTATGAATGTGATGTTGCATTAGAGTTAGATGTGCCGGAATATAAACGAGGCAATGGTTTGCCAGATTTAGAAGCTGAGAAAAAAACCATTGATCTTAAGGCTAAATACATCAGGACATCTAGTGGTTGGGAAGTACAGCCTGAAACTGACAGATAATCCAAATGAAAAAAACCGTAATTTTTTTGGTTGCAATGGGTTTTCTCACGCTTGTTCATGCTGAACTCGTGAGCAAAACGTTGCCCCCTGAAGCAGAGGTTCCGGCTCATTGTGCAGCCGTATATGGGGCGCTCTTAAAGGGTGCAGACAATCCCGCCAAGCAAGCTTATTACTTTGCTAAATCAAAGATGATGGTTGATCAAGCTGTAGTTGAAACCGAATCACGGGGAGTGTCTCGCGAGCAAGCTCGACTCTTCACAAACAATCTCTTGAATCAGATATTGGAAACAGAAAAAAACAACAATGCTTTGTATCAAACCCTTATAAAACAGGAGCTTGAAACTTGCGAGACCTTCGATGCTTATCGCAAGACACATCAAAGGTAGAGTGCCTAGCAGTGTGTCTACATTAATTAAAAACGTATATCTTGGAGAAAGTTGTGAACTTTAAAAAATCTCTTTCATTTGTAGGTATCCTCGGTGCTGTAACAATTCTTACAGCTTGTCAGCCATCTGATTCAGATATAAATGCAGCGTTGCAACGTGAGGTTGACCAGAGCAATCAACAGATGGTTGAAATGGTAGGTGCCAAAACTAGCCAGGAGTTTAAGATCAAGCTTGTTTCAACAAGAAAGATAGGATGTAAAGAAGCGACTGGGCAAAGTGGATATGTTTGCGATGTCGAAACTGAAATCGATAATCCATTTCTGGGCAAACAAAAGAAAGTTGTTTCATCCCGTTTTGTGAAAGCGTCTGAAGGTTGGACCGTAGTTGATGGCAATAAATAACGTTTATAAATTAGAGTGTTACCTGTACGGATTGGGGAGGGGTTCTTTATTGCCCCCCCCTTTTTCTGCATGCGGATATTAAGTACTCACTACTGGCAATTGTAAAAAATAGCGCCGACATCGGCGCTATAAGGGAAGTTGCTAGGAGGTCTCTTGAGAATTGGTATGCTTCGTTACAGCCCAATACAACAGTTCTTCACCTTAGCTTTCTTGCCCTCAATTGATCAAGGCTCATTCGTATAAGGTGGTTCAGTCTCCTATAATGCATTAGCTCAGATGATCGTAGGAGATTTGTGTGTATATTGCAGAGCTGTTTTGGGTTCTTATCGGTTGCTTGTGGGTTGCTAGGTGTGTTGAATGGTTACCGACACGATTAGCGGACGAAGATAATTTCGCAATTTCCCAGATCCTATTCCAGAATTCAAGCGACAAAAATACTTCAGTCCCCTCTGCATTAGATGCACCTCTGCTTAGCTTTTTTTCATCGCTGCCAAGTAGAGGTTTGGCAACCACTTGTTATGCCTGCGCAACTGCGATTATTGCTGTTTGGGCTTATATGATCTATGGCCCGGGCTTGAGCTTTGTGGCTTGGACAATATTCGGCTGGGGTTTACTGGTCCTTGCATCGGTAGATTATCGAACCAAGCTGTTGCCCGATGTGCTGACTTTGCCGCTGCTGTGGCTCGGCATAGTGATTCAGCTTTTCCCTGAGACCCGAACCATTGGTATAGAGCTCTCGGTAATCGGCGCCGTGGCTGGGTATTTGCCGTTATGGCTCTTGGCACAGGCTTACCGGTTGATTCGTGGGCGGGATGGCCTTGGTATGGGTGACTTGAAGCTGCTGGCGGCTATGGGTGCGTGGTCCGGCCCGTTTATCCTACCGCAGGTGTTGTTGCTGGCAGCGCTGCTGGCGATTGCGGTATTTGTGATCGAGCGTTTGGTGCATCGTTCCGCCGGCGGTTTTCATGAAGAGCGGCCGTTTGGCCCCGCAATTGTGGCGGCTTATTTTATAGTGCTAATTTTTATGCGCTAAGTTTCACAACCTAGGGTCGAATCCATGACTAACTCTGTTGCCCAGATTGTTGATGATGTTATCCGCAGCCGCCGTTCGGTGCGTGCGTTTTTACCAACGCCAGTGCCTAAGGCTGAGATTGAAGCGATTCTAGATGTGGCTTCCCGGGCGCCATCGGGCACGAATACCCAGCCCTGGCAGGTGTATGTGCTTACAGGTGCCCGCAAGCAGGCATTGTCCGACGAGATTGTGCGTACCTTTTACGATGCAGAAGCCATGGCTGAGCATCATGAAGAATATGACTATTACCCAGAGAAGTGGATCGATCCATTCCTTGCGCGTCGTCGCAAGATCGGCCTGGATCTGTATGGATTGCTGGGGCTGAAACGGGATAACCCAGAGGGCATGAAAGCCCAGCAGGCGCGCAACTATCAGTACTTTGATGCGCCGGTTGGCCTGGTTTTCACGATGGACCGGGTGATGGGGCGGGGCAGTCTGCTCGATTACGGCATGTTTATGGAAAACATCATGATTGCGGCGCGTGCCCATGGCCTGGATACCTGTGCCCAAGCGGCGTTTAATCAGTTCCACAAGATTATTGCTCGCCATCTCGGTTTGCCGCCAGAGCAGAAAGTTATTTGTAGTATGGCCTTAGGCTATGCAGATCCGGATAAAATCGAGAACACGTTGCAGACCGAGCGTGTTCCGGTATCTGAATTTGCACACTTTTTAGCCGACTAAGCCCATGAAAATCCGTATTAGCCGACTGTTACAGCCCCTTTTCCTGGGCGTTTTGCTAGCAGGTTCGCTGGCCGCGTGCACAACGCTGGACCGTAAGAACGCAGTGCCGCAAGCACTGACGACAGAAAGTTCCATAGAAGGTATGCCCGGGGTGCGCTACAAGATCTGGTCCAGATCTGGCATTCAGGACATGATCAATGACATCCGCGTAGGGCATGACAAGCCTGGAACGTTGATGAATGGGGACAAGGCAAGTTATCTGGCGCTCTCTGGCGGCGGTGATAATGGCGCTTTTGGTGCTGGTTTATTAACCGGCTGGACAGAGCGGGGTGATCGTCCAGAGTTTTTTCTGGTGACAGGGGTCAGTACGGGGGCCATGATTGCACCGTTTGCCTTCCTGGGCTCGGATTATGACTTCGTCCTCAAGCGGACATTTACCGACGTTGATCAGAAAGATATTTTTATCGAACTGGGTTTAACCGGTGCGCTGTTCGGGGATGCCTTTGCTGATACCTCCCCCTTGTATAAGCTGATCTCCGAATTCATCACGCCAGAACTACTGCAAAAAATCGGTTATGAATATACGGTGCGTAATCGCTGGTTGGTGGTGGCAACAACCAATCTGGATGCCGGCGTGCCCGTCATGTGGAACATGGGTAAGCTGGCCTCCTATGGCACGCCAGAATCGTTACAACTCTTCAGAAAAATTCTGCTGGCTTCTGCGGCCATCCCGGGAGCTTTCCCACCGGTGATGATCGATGTCATGGCTGATGGTAAGCATTATCAGGAGATGCATGTTGATGGTGGTGCTACGGCGGAGTTGTTCCTTTATCCCTCTGCCTTAAGCGTTATGGCAGTTAAAGAAGGGGTGGTTAGCCCATACAAAAATCGGCAGGCATATATCGTCCGCAACGCACGTTTAGACTCTGAATGGCGTCAGATTGAACGCAATACGCTCAGCATCATGGGGCGCGCTGTGGAACAACTCATTCAGACTCAAGGCGGTGGTGATATCTATCGTACTTTTCTGATGACCCAACGAGATGGTGTGGGCTTTAATCTGGCCTACATTGGGCCAGACTTTAAAACGCCCCACAAAAAAGAATTTGATCGTCACTACATGAATGCGTTGTTTAACTATGCAAGTGACCTTAGCCGCGCGGGTTACCCCTGGGCACATTCGCCGCCGGGTTTCGATTTGCCTGTTAATGAGGCGGTGAGTATGCAGGTAAAACGGCAGAAACAAGTACTCAAAGCGTATCGCGCCAAGCAGAGTACAAAACAAGCAGCCCAATAATAAAAAACCCCTGCCAATTGCTTGGCAGGGGTAACCGGTTGGGGCCGGGGGGAATGTCTAGGGCTTACTGAATCTGCTGGATCCCTGCGAGCACCCAACCACCTTGGCCGGTTACTGGCTTGGTCAGGTGCCACATTTCATCAATGGCCACAGGTGCTGCATTGGCTTCTTCGCGCACCATGCCGGTAAAACGCACGCTCACGACATAGCGTTGCGCCTCTTCAGCCACTTCCAGAATCTCTGCATTGAGCGAGACGATGTCGGTTTTTTGCGGCGCGCCGTTACGCTGATCCAGATCCATGCGAATTTCGGCAAACATTTCTGGCGACGTGAATTCACGGATATCGGCGAGGTCACCCGCATCGTGCGCAGCCTGAAGGCGGATAAAGCCAACCTTGGCGTTGCGTATGAAGCCTTCGGTGTCAAAGTTAGCCGGGATATTACTGGTCTGGCTGGCGCTGCTGCTACCACCAAGATCATTGGCCTGATACATCGAGGCGGGGGCGTTGTAGGGCGCGCCCGCACCTGCCATGGTGGCTTGCTGACCCGCTGCGCGTTTGCGCAGGAAATACCCGACAACCGCGATGACGGCAAAGGCGATCAAGGCAAACATCATCATATTGGCCAACTCTTCGCCAAAACCAAAGTGGCTAGCTAAGGCCGCGAGACCTAAACCTGCTGCCAGACCAGCTAATGGGCCCATCCACGAACGCTTGGGTTGAGTGGCGGGGGTAGCTGCACCCGGGGCTTTAGCAGCGGCGGGCGCGGTTGCCGAAGGCGCAGTTGCTGCTGGTTTGCTCACAGGCGCCATCTGGCGCTGCATGCCGAAAGATTTGCCGCCACCAACGCGGGCCGCTTCGGCATTGCCTACAGCCATGGTCAGGCCAACGGCAAGTGCTGCGGCAAAAAGGGCAATACGTTTCATAACACTCTCCTTGGGTAGGGCTACGTAAGTTTTGATGAGCATAATCGTAAAACTGGGCGCAATTATTAGCGAATCCTTAATAAAACGATAGAAATGCACTAAAAAGTGCGGCCGTGAGGCATACCCCGACGTGGCGCCTTCGGATATAATCTTCGGTTTTGCAAGTCTAGCCTTTATTCATTAGGAACGAATTCAATGAGCACCACCGAAACCGTGCAGGAAGTGTCGCCACTGGAGCGCACAATCGAACTGACCGTTGCCGCTAAAGAAGTCGAAGCCGCAACCGATGCCCGCCTGGCGCGCATGGGCAAAACCCTGAAGATCGCCGGTTTCCGTCCGGGCAAAGTGCCAGCCAAGGTGGTTAAACAGCACCATGGCCTGCAGGCTCGTGAAGAAGCGCTGAATGAACTGGTTGGCCGTGCTTATGGTGAAGCCATTACTGCTCAAAAGCTGAAGGTTGCTGGTTACCCTCGTATCGAGCCAAAGGGCGACGAAACGGGTGATACGCTGACCTTTGTAGCCACTTTTGAGCTGTTCCCTGAATTCACACTGGCTGACGTATCGTCGGCTGAAATCGAGCGTCCAGTCCATGAAGTGACTGCCGCTGATGTTGATAAGACCCTGGACATTCTGCGCAAACAGCGCGTGCGTTATGAAAACGCTGATCGTGCCGCCCAGAAGGAAGACCGTGTGGTTATCGACTTCCTAGGCAAGAAAGACGGCGTACCGTTTGCCGGTGGCGAAGCCAAAGATTATCCAATGGTTGTGGGCAAGGGCACGTTGCTACCTGAGTTTGAAGCAGCGATCGAAGGCTGTACTGCTGGCACCGCCAAGACCTTTGATCTGACCTTCCCGGCTGAATACGGCAACACCGAGCTGGCTGGCCAGACCGTTCAGTTTGATCTGAATGTGAAGCAGGTTCAGGGTCCGGTGATTCCTGAGCTGGATGAAGAGTTCGTTAAGGCCATGGGTGTTGAAAGCGGTAAAGCAGACGACCTGCGTGCCGAAGTAGAAAAGAACCTGAAGGGTGAAGTGAAGAAGCGCATTCATCAGCGCGTTCGCGAAGCCGTGATGGAAAAGCTGGACGAACTGAACCCGATCACTGTGCCTAAGGCCATGATCGAGCAGGAAACCTATCGTCTGATGCAGAACACCCGCGAAGAAATGAAGCAGCGCGGCATGAAGGGCGACATTCCGATGCAGCCTGAGTGGTTTACCGATCGTGCGGCACCACGCGTGCGCATGGGCTTGATCCTGGCGCAGCTGGTTGAGAATGAAAAGCTGGTTGCTACCGAAGATCAGATCAACGCCCGTATTGCTGAGATGGCAGAAACCTATCAGCATCCGGCTGAAGTGATCGAGTGGTACAAGCAAGATCCACAACGTCTGTCGGGTATTGAATCCGAAGTGCTGGAAGAAAACGTCGTGGCCTGGGTTCTTGCCCGCGCCAAGGTGACCGAGAAGGCCATCGATTTCGACGAAATCATGGGCCAGCAAGGCGTCTGATCCCTTTTTTAAGGATTAGATGATTGCAAAACCGGCCGGGTTCGCCCGGCCGGTTGCATTTCTGGCATTTGAAAGTGCGCTAAGTCATTGATTTCGTAAATTCACCCCCTAAATAGTGGGTTATTCGACGGAAAAAGTTGCCAGAAATCGCTCAAACGCATGAAAAACTGCCGTATTTGCGGCATGATTACACTCAATATCCGTAATACCCCCTCAGGAGCACACATGTTTACCCATAACAGCCTCGTTAACACCCTGGTTCAGACCCAACCCGACCCACAAGCGATTGGTTTGGTGCCTATGGTTGTGGAGCAGAGTGGCCGTGGTGAACGTGCTTTTGATATCTATTCCCGTCTGCTCAAAGAGCGCGTGGTCTTTCTGGTGGGCCCGGTTAATGACATGAGCGCCAACTTGGTGGTTGCGCAGCTCCTGTTCCTTGAAGCTGAGAACCCGGATAAAGACATTCATCTCTACATCAACTCACCAGGTGGTTCGGTGACCGCAGGCCTGTCGATCTACGACACCATGCAATTTATTAAGCCGGATGTATCAACCCTGTGCCTGGGCCAGGCGGCGTCGATGGGTGCCTTCTTGCTAACGGCGGGCGCCAAAGGCAAACGTTTCTCGCTGCCGAACTCCCGCGTCATGATTCATCAGCCACTGGGTGGTTTCCAGGGTCAGGCATCGGATATCGAAATCCACGCCAAGGAAATCCTCTCGCTGCGCGCCAAGCTCAACAACATGCTGGCCTCGCATACGGGGCAGGATGTGGAACGCATCGAACGTGACACGGATCGAGATAACTTCATGTCGGCCGATGAAGCGGTGGCCTATGGTCTGATCGACAAAGTGATTGGTAACCGCAGCGCTGCTGCTTAAGACGCGCAGCAGCCTAAGTATTCGAAGGAAAAGTAATGACCAAAGACAAACAGAGCGACGCCAACAAGGATTCTGAAAAGCCCTTGTACTGCTCCTTCTGCGGCAAGAGCCAGCACGAAGTGAAGAAACTGATTGCCGGCCCTTCGGTATTCATTTGTGATGAATGTATCGAGCTCTGTGGCGATATCGTTCAAGATGAAGTGGAAGAAGCGGCTAAGGTCGTCAAAGAGGGTTTGCCAACCCCCCGGGAAATCCGCGAAACGCTTGATGAGTATGTGATCGGCCAGGAACCTGCCAAGAAGATTCTGGCTGTGGCGGTTTACAATCATTACAAGCGCCTGCGTCTGCCGCAAGCTAAAGATGATGGTGTTGAGCTGTCTAAATCGAACATTCTGCTGATTGGCCCAACCGGTTCTGGTAAAACACTACTGGCTCAAACGCTGGCGCGTCTTCTTGATGTGCCGTTTGTTATGGCCGATGCAACGACACTCACCGAAGCGGGTTACGTGGGTGAAGACGTAGAAAACATCATCCAGAAGCTCTTGCAGAAGTGTGATTACGATGTCGAGAAGGCGCGTCAGGGTATTGTTTACATCGACGAAATCGACAAGATCTCGCGTAAGTCAGATAACCCCTCCATCACCCGTGATGTATCGGGCGAGGGCGTACAGCAGGCATTGCTCAAGCTGATCGAAGGCACCGTTGCATCGGTGCCCCCACAGGGTGGACGCAAGCATCCGAACCAGGATTTCGTTCAGGTGGATACCACCAACATCCTCTTCATTTGTAGTGGTGCCTTTGAAGGTATCGACAAAGTGATTCGTAACCGCACGGAAAAGACCGGTATTGGCTTTGGTGCTGAAGTTACTGGCAAAGAAGAAAAAGCCATTACAGCACTACTCAAAGTGGTAGAGCCAGAAGATCTGATCAAATATGGTTTGATTCCAGAGCTTATCGGGCGTTTGCCCGTAGTGGCTACGCTGGATGAACTGAACGATGCTGCATTGGTCCGTATTCTGACCGAACCGAAGAACGCGCTGACCAAGCAATACCAGAAGCTTTTTCAGATGGAAGGTGTTGAGTTGGAATTCCGTCCAGAGGCACTCAAGGCCATTGCCAGACGTGCGCTGGAACGCAAAACCGGCGCCCGTGGCCTTCGTTCCATCGTAGAAGCAACCCTGATAGACACCATGTACGACTTGCCGGGTAGCACCGATATCGCCAAGGTGGTGGTTGAAGAAGCCGCCATTACCGGCGATAGCAAGCCCCTGTATGTATTGCAGGAAGGTGCCCAGGCACAAGCCAGTTAATTTGATCCATCGGAACCGGGAGGAAGCTGCTTGAAATGGCGGCCTTCATCCCCAACTGCGGCAAGGTATCCCATTGAGTGAATAACACCATGGGGTTCCCCGAAAGAGAACAGAACCATAAAGGCCACAGCGATGACCGAACAAATCGAAAACCCTGAAGACCAGGAAGAACCCGCCCAAGACGCTCAAGCCGAGTCGGAAGCGCCGCAGGAGAAACCACTGGTACTACAACCGGGTGAGCAGGCGCGTCTACCGATGCTGCCGCTGCGCGATGTGGTGGTTTTCCCGCAAATGGTGATCCCGCTCTTCGTCGGTCGCCCTAAATCGATCAAGGCCCTGGAGCTGGCCATGGAGGCCGGTAAGTCGGTTGTGCTGCTCGCTCAGAAGTCAGCGGCCGATGATGATCCTGCGCCAGAGCAACTGTATAACGTCGGTTGCGTGGCCAGCATCCTGCAATTGCTCAAGTTGCCAGACGGCACTGTGAAGGTGCTGGTGGAAGGTACGCGTCGCGTCCGTGTCGACGGCATTGAGGCTCAGGATGATCTTTTCTTTGCCAAGGTAACGGCGCTCGACAGCGAACAGACCGACGATAACGAAGTGGAAGCCATGCGCCGTGCGCTGGTGGCCCAGTTTGATCAGTACATCAAACTGAACAAGAAGATTCCCCCAGAAATTCTGTCATCGATCTCCGGTATTGAAGACACCGGTCGTCTGTGCGATACCATTGCTGCGCATCTGCCGCTCAAGTTGGAACAGAAGCAGGAAGTGCTTGAACTGCTTGGCGTGCGTGAGCGTACCGAGCGTCTGCTCAGCCAGCTCGAATCCGAGATCGATATCCTGCAGGTAGAAAAGCGTATCCGTGGTCGCGTTAAGCGCCAGATGGAGAAGTCACAGCGCGAGTACTACCTGAACGAACAGGTGAAAGCCATCCAGAAAGAACTGGGTGAAGGCGAAGAGGGCGCCGATCTCGAAGAGCTGGATAAAAAAATCAAAGCTGCCGGCATGAGCAAAGAGGCTTTGAAGAAGGCCGAGTCAGAGCTCAAGAAACTCAAGCTCATGTCGCCGATGTCGGCGGAAGCCACCGTGGTGCGTAATTTCATCGATACGCTGGTTGGCCTGCCGTGGAAGAAAAAAACTCGCGTCAGCAAAGATCTGGCCGGTGCTGAGAAGATTCTGAATCAGGATCATTTTGGCCTTGAGCGCGTTAAAGACCGCATCATCGAATACCTCGCCGTGCAACAGCGCGTCGATAAGGTGAAAGCACCAATCCTTTGTCTGGTTGGGCCGCCGGGTGTGGGTAAAACCTCGCTCGGTCAATCCATTGCCAAAGCAACCAACCG
>JBDLTI010000014.1:0-40753 GCA_039805865.1 Pseudomonadota bacterium
TCAGTACGCCTTCGCCAGCAATCGGGAACTCGTCGTTAGCCTTAGGGTGCATAAAGGTGATGTCATAACCGGCAGCGCCTTTGCGGATACCGCCCGGCGCAAAACGCACGCCGTTGTTGGTGAGCCACTCAACGGCAACCGGCAGGTTATCTACCCACAAACCAATGTGGTTGAGCGGTGTGGCATGTACGGCGGGCTTCTTTTCCGGATCGAGCGGCTGCATGAGATCCACTTCTACCTTGAACGGGCCTTTGCCCATAGCGGTGATATCTTCATCCACGTTTTCACGTTCGGAAACAAAGTTGCCGGTGATTTCCAAGCCGAGCATATCCACCCACAGGGTACGCAGCTTCTCTTTCGACGGACCACCAATGGCAATCTGTTGTACGCCGAGAATCTTGAATGGACGGGTCATGCTGATGCTCCTTGAATATTAAACAGGTTGGCGCTGGCTGTAGCGATACATGGCAAAGCCAGCAAGAATCATGGGCAAGCTGAGCCATTGCCCCATAGAGAGGTTGCCGAAGAGCAACCCGAGAAAGTCATCCGGTTCCCGACCAAACTCTGCCATAAAGCGCGCTACACCATAGCCCATCAGGAAAACGGCTGAAACCGCAGCCCGTGGTCGCGGCTTCGAGGCATACCACCAGAGCAGCACAAACAGCAGCAAGCCTTCGCAGGCAAACTGATACAGCTGCGATGGGTGCCGCGGGAAAAAGTCGGTACGCGGGAAAATCATGGCCCAAGGCACATCGGTGACACGCCCTACCAATTCCCCATTGATAAAATTACCCATGCGTCCGGCTGCCAAGCCGAGCGGCACCAACGGGGCAATAAAGTCCGTGACTTCAAAAAAAGTCCGGCCATGCTTGCGTCCATAAACCCACATCGCAAACAACACGCCCAGCAAGCCACCATGAAAGGACATACCGCCCTGCCAGAGGGCAAAGATTTCCAAGGGATGGCTGAGGTAATAGTCTGGCTTGTAAAACAGTACATAGCCCAGACGGCCACCGAGCACAACGCCCAACGCGCCATAGAAGAGCAGGTCATCGATGGCCTGGTTAGTCCAGCCGGCTTGCGGTAACTGTTTGGCATGCAGGCGGCCGAGCAGCACAAAAAATACAAAGGCGAGCAGGTACATCAGGCCGTACCAGTGCACTGACAACGGGCCGATGCTTATAGCGACAGGGTCAAACTGCGGATGAATCAGATAAGACATAGCAACCTGTAAAGTTCACAGCAAAACCCCGCTGTGGCGATAGAATAATGAAATTATAGGCCACGATGAGCCATCGGCTCAGGCAAAGCCCGTCTGATTGTTCCCAAAGGATCCGTTATGCCGCATTACCGCTCCCGTACTTCGACCCATGGCCGTAACATGGCCGGTGCCCGTTCTCTATGGCGTGCCACTGGCATGAAAGACGGCGATTTTGGCAAACCGATCATTGCCGTGGTGAATTCGTTTACGCAATTTGTGCCGGGTCACGTTCATCTTAAAGATCTGGGTCAACTAGTCGCACGTGAAATCGAAGCGGCGGGCGGGGTTGCCAAAGAGTTCAATACCATTGCCGTGGATGATGGCATTGCCATGGGCCACGGTGGCATGCTGTATTCCCTGCCGTCACGCGAACTGATTGCTGACTCGGTGGAATACATGGCCAACGCCCACTGCGCTGACGCTCTGGTCTGCATTTCTAACTGTGACAAGATTACCCCGGGGATGCTGATGGCAGCCCTGCGTCTGAATATTCCGGCGATTTTTGTATCGGGCGGCCCGATGGAAGCCGGCAAAGTCAAAATCGGCGGCAAGGTGATTTCGCTGGATCTGGTGGACGCGATGGTTAAAGCGGCCGATTCGAAATGTTCGGATGAGGAAGTCGAAGCGGTTGAGCGCTCCGCCTGCCCAACCTGCGGCTCCTGTTCCGGCATGTTTACCGCCAACTCGATGAACTGCCTGACCGAAGCCTTGGGGCTATCGCTGCCGGGCAATGGCACGCTGGTAGCCACGCATGCCGATCGCAAATCGCTGTTTCTGGGTGCTGGCCGACGCATTGTCGAACTGTGCAAGCGCTACTACGAGCAGGATGACTCCTCGGTATTGCCACGCAATGTCGCCAACAAAAAGGCTTTTGAAAACGCCATGGCACTCGATGTGGCGATGGGTGGTTCTACCAATACCGTGCTGCACATTCTAGCGGCCGCGCAAGAAGCCGGTGTCGACTTTACGATGAAGGATATCGACCGCATCTCGCGTCATGTGCCCTGCCTGTGCAAGGTGGCCCCCATGACCGAGAAGTACCATATTGAAGACGTGCACCGTGCCGGCGGCATTCTAGGCCTGCTGGCAGAACTGGATCGCGCCGGCGTGATTCACCGAGATACACCAACCGTGCACGCAGCCACCCTGGGCGATGCCATGGATCAATACGACATTACGCGTAGCACCGACGAGCGTGTTCAAACCATGTTCCGTGCTTCACCCGGTGGCATTCCAACACAAACGGCATTCTCGCAAGATCGCCGCTACGATGACCTGGATACGGATCGGGAAGAAGGCTGTATCCGTAATCGTGCCCACGCCTACTCGCAAGATGGTGGCCTAGCCGTGCTCCACGGCAACCTGGCGTTGAATGGCTGCATTGTTAAAACGGCGGGCGTGGATGAATCGATTCTCCAATTCACCGGCAAAGCCCGCGTTTACGAAAGCCAGGAGTCTGCTGTTGAAGGCATTCTTTCGGGTGAAGTGGTCGAGAACGACGTGGTGGTGATTCGCTACGAAGGCCCGCAAGGGGGCCCTGGCATGCAAGAGATGCTGTATCCAACCTCGTATCTAAAGTCGCGTGGCCTAGGCAAAGCCTGTGCCTTGCTGACGGATGGCCGCTTCTCTGGCGGCACCTCGGGTCTCTCTATCGGCCACGTTTCTCCGGAAGCCGCAGACGGCGGCCTGATTGGTCTGGTAGAAGCCGGTGACACGATTGAAATCGATATTCCGAACCGCCGGATTCACCTGGCCGTGAGTGAAGATGATCTGGCAGCACGCACAGTCGCGATGAACGCTCGTGGCGATAAAGCCTGGAAGCCCGTAGACCGTGAACGCGTTGTCTCTCAAGCGCTCAAGGCCTATGCCTTGTTCGCAACCTCGGCCGACCGTGGTGCCGTGCGCGATATCAGTCAGGTTTCCCGCAAGGCTTAAACTCAAGCACTGCCTCACCAACGACGAAGGGCGCCTAAGGCGCCCTTCGTTACTTCAGCAGTTCCGCAATTACTGCGATGCTTTACCGGCTTGGTAACCCTGGTTGTATTCCTTCTGCTTCGATTTCTCGTACTGGTCGTAAGCATAACCACCGATAGCACCAACAGCCGCACCACCTACAGCACCCCAGATCGGGTTGCCACCCGCAATAGCGGTGATACCAGCGCCTGCAGCCGCGCCGATAGCGCCGCCCGACAAGGTACGCTGCTGCGTATCACTCATGCCCGAGCAACCCGTCAGAAATGCGGCAACAACAGGAACAATCATCAAAGTTTTTTTCATGGTCTTCACTCCGGAATCAGATTACTTGCCGCAAGGATAGCGGTTGCTCAAGAAAGCCAGCACGGCATCAGCGGCCGGTTTGTTGTTGTACTTAGCATTAGCTTCTGTCCAAGAAATAAACTCCTGAACAACCTGCTCATTCTTTGAGCCCTGAGGAATACAAACCGTATTCGGCGCTTTTTTAGGGTGGCGGGTCATCAAGTAGCCATCGTAAACACCCTGGCCAAAGCCGCCGCAATAACTCTGGCTTTGTGGATTGGCTTTGTCTTTACACAAAGACACGAGCTCGTCCGTGCTCAAAACCTTGGTGCTTGGTTTAGCAGGTGCCGCAGCAAAAGCAGAAACCGATAGCAAGGCTGCACCGGCAATCAGAATTGTTTTTTTCACACACATCTCCTTGGGTTATGCGAGCATTCGCATTGCTGCGAATTGTCGAAATACTCTATGCTTTTTAACGATTATGGGCAAGTTAGCGTTTAATCTTCAGCGCATCCATCACGGCCATTGCCGTCATATTAACTACCCGACGCACCGTTGATGATGAAGTCAGGATGTGTACCGGATGTGCTGCCCCCAACAGAATCGGGCCAATCGTTACACCAGAACCGCCAATCATTTTGATCAGGTTATACGAAATATTCGCGGCATCAATATTGGGCATGATAAGTACGTTAGCTTCACCCTTAAGAGCTGAATCAGGATAAGCATTAAGACGGATCTCTTCCGACAAAGCGGCATCACCATGCATTTCGCCATCCACATCCATTTCTCCGGACGATAGCGCAGGCAGCAGCGCGGCAGCACGACTCATCTTCAAGGCAGACTCTGACGACGACGAACCAAAGTTTGAGTGCGACAGCAATGCTACTTTAGGGTGCACACCAAAACGCTTCACTTCATCGGCGGCCAGCATCGCAATTTCTGCCACCTGCTCGGCATTCGGGTTTTCATTCACGTGCGTATCGGCAATAAAGAGTGAGCGACCCGGCAGCATCAGGTAATTCATAGCAGCGAACACGCCCACACCACTGCGCTTGCCAATGACATCATTCACAACGCTCAGGTGATCAGCGTACTGACCTAGCACACCGCAAATCATGCCATCGGCGTGACCCAGTTTCATCAGCATCGCGCCCATGAGTGTTGTGTCACGGCGCATTGCAGACTTGGCGACAGCAGGCGTTACGCCACGGCGTGCCATCAGTTTGTGATAAGCGGTCCAGCAGTCCCGATAGCGCGGGTCGTTTTCCGGATTAACCAACTCAAAATCGACGCCCGGACGAATGCGCAGACCCGCACGCTCCAGACGCTTCTCTACAACACCCGGGCGACCAATCAGAACTGGCGTGGCCAACTGCTCTTCCAGAATAATCTGGGTTGCACGCAAGACGCGCTCGTCTTCACCTTCGGCAAAAATAATGCGCTGACGCTCGCCTTCTTTACAGGCCACGAAAACCGCACGCATGCCGATACCTGTGTGATAAACAAACTCTTTCAGTCGTTCTATGTACGCGTCCATATCTGCGATAGGCCGACGCGCAACACCCGAAGCAACCGCTGCCTTAGCAACGGCGGGGGCAATACGTGTAATCAAACGTGGGTCAAAGGGTTTCGGGATCAGATATTCCGGGCCAAATTGCAAATCGTGCCCGGCGTAGGCCATGGCCACTTCATCGGAGACTTCGACTTCAGCCAATTCGGCAATTGCGTAAACGCAAGCCAACTTCATTTCTTCCGTAATCGTCGTTGCGCCCACATCCAGCGCCCCACGGAAGATAAACGGGAAGCACAGTACGTTGTTCACTTGGTTCGGATAATCCGAACGGCCGGTTGCAATGATGGCATCCGGACGCACCTTGCGTGCCTCTTCCGGCATGATTTCCGGTGTCGGGTTGGCCAACGCAAAAATCAGCGGGCTCTCGTTCATCGGTGGCAGCCATTCGGCTTTAAGCGCACCGGCGGCTGATAGGCCGAGGAACACATCTGCACCGACCAGCGCATCCTTTAGCGTACGTGCTTCTGTTTTCTGGGCGTACTTGGCCTTGGTTGGCTCCATGTTTTCTTCACGGCCAACATAGATCACACCCTTGGAATCACACACGGTGATGTGCTCGCGCTTAACGCCGATTTCGCACCATAGATCCAGACAGGCAATCGCGGCAGCACCGGCACCCGACACCACCACTCGAACGTTCGCGATGTCTTTCTTGATCACCTTGAGGCCGTTAATCAATGCCGAGGCAGAAATAATGGCTGTGCCATGCTGGTCGTCGTGGAAGACCGGAATCTTCATACGCTTCTTCAGCTCACGCTCGATATAGAAACACTCCGGTGCTTTAATATCTTCCAGATTCACACCACCGAGCGTTGGCTCAAGCGCGGCGATCATGTCGATCAGTTTGTCCGGGTCGTTTTCAGCCAGCTCGATATCAAACACATCGATCCCGGCAAACTTCTTGAAGAGGCAACCTTTGCCTTCCATCACAGGCTTCGATGCCAACGGGCCGATATTACCCAAACCTAACACGGCGGTACCGTTAGTCACCACGCCTACCAGGTTCCCACGTGAGGTTAGCGTATCCGCTTCATCCGGATTGGCTTCAATCTCTTCACACGCGAAAGCAACGCCCGGAGAATAGGCTAAAGCCAGGTCACGCTGATTCGTCAGCCCCTTCGTTGGCGTTACCGAAATCTTCCCGTGGGTGGGATAACGGTGATACTCCAGTGCTGCGGCGCGCAGATCCTTCTCCATAAACTACTCCAGCGTCATCCGGCAGAGCAGTCTCTCCGGACAGATTAAATTGGTGGGGCTTGTTTGCTCTAATTGTTGGCAAAAAGCAAAAGGGAGATTTTCCTCTTTTGTTTGACGAAACGCAAAGTGCGGCGCAAAAAAAACGACCCGCCGAAGCGGGCCGTTCTCATGAAGCGAAACGCAATTACTTACGCTTGTTCACGGAATCTTTGAATGCCTTACCAGCCGAGAACTTAACGGTCTTGGCAGCAGCAATCTTGATGGTTTCGCCAGTTTGTGGGTTACGGCCAGTACGGGCAGCGCGCTTGCCGCTCGAGAACGAACCAAAACCAACCAGGCTTACCGAGTCACCCTTGGTTACAGCCTTAACAACGGCAGCAACGGTAGCGTCCAGAGCGGCTTGTGCAGCAGCCTTGCTCAGCTTGGCTTCTTTAGCGATTACTTCAATCAGTTCAGCTTTATTCATGTGGGTGTCTCCCGATGGTTTGTACAAAATCGATAGGATCAATCAGTCGTTAATTGATCACGTGGAATCATTATGCCCTGATTCCTGAATGATTTTGCAAGTCTTTGCGTGAATTTTTTAATGCCAGGCATCCCGCAATGCCTTACTACAAGCCGTTTCACGACTTAACCCTATTTCCTAACCGCATCTAAATCTTGATCAGCCAATTTTGGCATCGCCAAAAAATCCTGTTTAGACAAGGGATTACCAAGCATTTCTCGGAACAGTTTTATTGTGCGGCCGCACCATTCTCAGGCAAGCCTAAGACAAAAAACGCATTAGCCGTTGTCTGTGCGGCCAGTTCAGCCGATGAGATTTTTCTCAATGCGGCCAAGGTTTCTGCAATACGCGGTAAGTGGCTGGGCTCATTACGCTGCCCTCGGTGCCACGCCGGCGCCATATCGGGTGCGTCGGTTTCGAGCACCAACGCATGCAGCGGCAACTGCTCAGCCAGCAATCTGATGCGTGTGGATCCCTCATAAGTACAGCTACCGCCAAAGCCCAGCATGAATCCCATATCGATTAACTGCCTGGCCTGAACAAGGCTTCCATTAAAGGCGTGCGCAATGCCTCCCGGAATTTTTTTCTCTTTGGTTTGCACACGCTTGATCGATTGGATGACGGCTTCAACAGCGTGCCGCACATGCAAGATAACAGGCAAACGATGCGTCATAGCCAACACCAACTGATCTTCAAAGAGCCGGCGCTGTTTCTCAAAGTCAGGTGAGCCCACGTAGGCGTCGAGTCCGATTTCACCAATCGCAACCGGGCGATGCCTGAGTAACTCGCCCTCTAAAATCTGAATATCGCCAGCCTGACACTGATCTACATAAAGGGGATGAATGCCATACGCCGGGAGAATGCGCGGCCAATGTGCGCGGCTCTGTGACTGCTCGGCAAGCTGCCGCACGGGTTCGATGCCGCGCACCGTGACTGAGGGGTTCAAACAATAGCGAACGCCCGCCGCGTATGCCCGGCCAAGCGCCGCATCGCGATCTTCGTCAAACTCTGCCGCATCCCAGTGCACATGCGTATCAAACCAGGTGATCGCTGGATCTGACACAACGGCCGCCTCAATAACGATACTGGAAGGGAAAATCCGTCTCGGCGCGATGGCCCGACATCATATCGGCCAAGGCTTTTCCGGATCCGCAGGCCATGGTCCAACCGAGGGTGCCATGGCCGGTATTCAAATAAAGATTCGAAGGTTTTGCCCGGCCAATAAAAGGGACATTAGAAGGCGTTGCAGGGCGCAAACCTGTCCAGTACTCCGGCTCGCCTACGGTACGCAAATGCGGAAAAATCTGACGGGTGCGTTCAGCAATCGCTTCACAGCGCACCGGATTCAAACCCATACCGTAACCATTCATTTCCGCGGTGCCCGCCACACGCAGTCGGTTGCCAAGGCGCGAGAACACAATTTTGCGGCCATCATCGGTGAGGCTGACTGTTGGCGCAAAGTTTTCGCCGTCCTCAAGTGCGAACGTGGCCGAGTAGCCCTTAGCAGGGTAAATCGGCAAGCTCAGGCCCAAAGGCGATAGCAATGCGTTGCTGAAACTACCACAGGCAACAACATAAGCATCTGCTGCCAGTTTTTCTCCGTTATACAACTCTACGGATTCAATCCGGGCGCTACTACCCCGGAGGCGCACCACTGGCGTGCCCGTCAAAAAGCGGACGCCCTTTGCTTTTGCAAGCTCAGCCAGATTGCGTGTGAATTTGTGCGCATCGCCCGATTCATCAGAAGGCGTGTAGTGCCCGCCGACCACCATGGCGCGTGCATCCTGCAGCGCAGGTTCGATGTTCACACATTCTGCAGCGGTGACCGGGCGACGATCTAATCCGTAATCACGCATCAAATCGGCCGCCATATCCGCGGCTTTATATTCTTTCTCGTCGGTGTAGAAATGCAGAATGCCGCGCGATAACTGATCGTATTCAATGCCGGTGTCTGAACGAAGCTGTTGCAAACAATCTCGGCTATAACTGGCCAAACTAACTATCGCGCGAATGTTGGCGCGCGTGCGCGACGCAGTGCACTCACTCAGAAACCGCAAGCCCCAGCGAAACAATTCCGGATCAAGCCGCCAACGAAACAATAGTGGCGCATCTTCTTTGCCCATCCAGCGCAGAATCTTTCCGATGGCCTGCGGGTTGGCCCAAGGCTCTGCGTGGGACACTGAGATCTGCCCACCATTTGCAAAACTGGTTTCTTGCCCGGCGCCTGGTTGTCGATCAATCACGGTGACGTCATGTCCCGCCGCGGCGAGATACCAAGCCGTCGTTGTACCGACCACGCCGGCGCCAATCACGATCACTTTCATACGGCGCGCTCTTCGCTGTCCCGAATTCGGGAGATTCTGGATACTTCCGGAATATGGCGCACACCCCGCATCACATGGGCGAGATGCTTGCGATCACGAACCTGCAACGTAAAGAATAGGGTGGTGTACATGCCACCTGCATCATCCATGCTGATATGCAAGATGTTCGAATCCGCTTCGGCAATAGCGCTTGAGATCTTGGCGAGCACGCCACGTTGATTGCGGATCTCTACGCGAATCCGCACATCAAATTGGCTATTGATCTCAGGTGCCCACTCAACATCAACCCACTTCTGCGCATCTTGCCCAAGATGTCGACGAATGCGCAAACAATCATGGGTGTGAACGACCAAACCTCGTGTTGCATCCAGAGTGCCCACAATGGGGTCTCCGGGAATCGGCTGACAACACGTCGACAAATGCACGGCTACGCCTTCTGATCCATTGATCAAAACAGGCGCGCTGCTGGTTTTTGGCAGCGCTTGCTTTGGATCCAGGCCAAGCAGCGCCACGGCCACATCGGACGCCGGTCGCTGGCCCGTGCCGATTTCGCTGAGCATATTGCCCTCGGCTTCTGCGCCAGAGCGTTCCAACACGCGGCCCCAGCCAGCCACTGGTACGTCTTGCAGACGCTGCCCATAGCGGGCAAGCTCGCTCGACAACATACGCTTGCCTAAGGCCGCCGATGATTCGTGATGCGCCGAACGCAAGAAATGACGGATCTTGCTACGTGTGCGCCCTGACTTCACAAACTTCAGCCACGCAGGATTCGGGTTTGGAATCACGGCCGTCACAATTTCAATCTGATCGCCGTTTTGCAGTTCGGTACGCAAAGGGGCAAATTCGCGATTAATACGTGCTGCAACGCAACGGTTACCAATGTCTGTATGTACGGCATAGGCAAAATCAACCGCCGTTGCCCCACGTGGCAAGGTAAGGATCTTGCCGTTCGGCGTGAAAACAAAAACTTCATCCGGAAACAGATCGACCTTGGCATGCTCGTAAAACTCGGCCGAGTCCCCACTCATCGACTGCATTTCAACCAGCGACTCTAGCCATTTCGTAGTCTTATCGTGCAGATCATCCGAGAATTTGCCGGACTCTTTATACAACCAGTGCGATGCCACACCTTCCTGAGCCAGACGGTGCATATCGCGGGTACGAATCTGGATTTCAATCGGCGTGCCGTACGGACCAATCAGGGTTGTATGCAACGACTGATAGCCATTGACCTTAGGGATGGCGAGGTAATCTTTAAATTTACCGGGCAAAGGTTTATAAAGCGCGTGCAATGCACCAAGCGCGGTATAGCAGCACGCATCATCCTCGACGACAACACGAAAGCCGTACAGATCGAGCACCTGAGAAAAAGACAGATGCTTCTCGATCATTTTCCGATAAATTGAGTACAGAGTTTTTTGCCGGCCAAAGACTTCGGCTTTTACGCCAGACTGCGCCAGCTTGTCCGACAGACTGGTCAGAATCCGCTGCACCATTTCTTTGCGGTTGCCACGCACTGATTTCACAGCGCGCGCCAGCACTTCATAACGATTTGGATAGATATTCTGGAATGCCAGATCCTGCAACTCGCGGAATAGCGTATTCAGGCCAAGTCGGTTGGCAATGGGCGCGTAGATCTCTAGGGTTTCCCGGGCAATACGCCGCCGTTTATCGGCACGCATGGAACCCAAGGTCTGCATGTTATGCAGACGATCTGTGAGTTTGATCAGAATGACGCGGATATCGCGCGCCATGGCGAGCAACATTTTGCGGAAGTTTTCTGCCTGCGCTTCATGCTGGCTCGCAAACTCCAGGCGATCCAGTTTGGACAACCCTTCCACCAACTCGGCCACGGGTTTACCGAAACGCTGCGCCAACTCTGCTTTGGTAACGCCCGTATCTTCGATGGTGTCATGGAGCAACGCTGCCATGATGGCAACGGCATCCATTTTCCAATCAGCAAGTGCGCCCGCAACTGCTAGCGGGTGGGTGATATAGGCTTCACCAGAGATGCGGGCCTGCCCGCGGTGGCATTGTTCGCTAAAGACGAACGCCTCTTCAACGCGCGCCAGATCTGCCGCGGAGAGATAATCGAGACTATCAATAAATACCCGGTATGCCGGGTCATCGGCCCCTAAGGCTGGGGGTAAATCAGGCGAAATCTCGGGGCTAACCGGAGCACGGGCTTCCGTATTCATCGTATGCCCCTCGATTCCTGCCTATGCCATCACTCAGGCCTGCGGACGGCTCAGAATTTCGGCGCCCACAAAACCTTCGCCGATTTCACGCAGTGCGATGACCGTTGGCTTATCGAGATCTGATTCAACGTGTGGTGTTGCACCGTTTGCCAGTTGGCGCGCACGATAAGTTGCAGCCAGGGTCATTTGAAAACGGTTAGGAATGCGATTCAGGCAATCTTCAACAGTAATACGTGCCATTTGGTTTTCCGATCTAATTAGCAGTTGAGGTACGAAGCGATCAACGCCGAATGCCGTTGCGACTGATTTTCCAGTCGCACCCGAGCCGCAGCAAACACTGCGAGCAGTTCGGCTAACGCTTCTTCCAGATTTTCGTTAATTATAACGTAGGGGAACTCGTTCAGATGTGCCAATTCCTCGCGAGCATTCGCCACGCGACGGGCGATGATGTCAGCCGAGTCCTGGCCCCGACCCTGCAAACGGGTTTCCAGCACATCAAATGACGGCGGCAAAATAAAAACACCCTCAGATTCCGAGTAAACCTTGCGTACCTGCTGCGCGCCCTGCCAGTCAATTTCCAGAATCACGTCCCGGTCAGCACAAAGCAGTGCTTCGATGCCCTGACGACTCGTGCCATAGAAATTGCCGTGAACCTCAGCCGATTCCAGGAAATCACCCGCGGCCTGCATCTGCTGGAAGGTCTCTATTGAAACAAAGTGGTAGTGCACCCCGTTTTCCTCACCGGGGCGCGGCGCCCGCGTTGTGGTTGAAATGGACAAGGCGAGACGCGGGTTCTGGGCCAGCGCCATGCGGGTGAGGGTGGTTTTGCCGGCGCCGGAAGGGGCGGCAATGACAAACAGGCTACCTGAGCCAGCTGTTTTAGATTTCTGGGTCATGACGTTCTCTACGCGGTCTATTACTCGATATTCTGCACTTGTTCGCGGATCTGTTCGATCAACAGCTTCAATTCCATGGCGATGCCCGATACCTCGGCGCTCACTGATTTAGAACCCAAGGTATTTGCTTCGCGATTGAGCTCCTGCATCAGAAAGTCCAGACGTTTGCCGGCCTGACCATTAGACGACACCACCCGATCTACCTCATCCAGATGCACTTTAAGCCGCCCCAGCTCTTCGGCGACATCGGTACGCACGGCGTATAGGGTCAGCTCCTGACGAATACGCTCATCCTCAGCGCTGCCAATCACTTCCAGCAGCTTGGCGCGGGCTTTATCGGCAAATGCCTGCTGGGCCGCTGGAATCAATGGCTCGGCCTTAGCCACCAGCACCCGCATGGCAGCAGTGCGCTCTTGAATCAAGCTAGCCAGCCGCTCCCCTTCTCTGGTGCGCGCTTCTTTAAGGTCCTGAATGGCTTCAGCGGCCATGCTTTGGTATTGCGGCAGCAATGTTGACCAATCCAGCGCTGCTGTCTGCACGATGCCCGGCCAACGCAAGACATCTGCCGTGCTTAAACCACGGCTCTCTTTAAATATCGATTGCACTTCCTGAGAAAGGCGTTGAAGCGCCTGTAGCCTTTGAGTGTCCAGCGTTTCGTTAATTTCTGCGGTATTAACCGCCCAACCGGCCCGGCACTCGACTTTGCCTCGGGACAGTTGTTTCGCCAGCAATTCGCGCAACGGCATTTCCAGTTCACGCAGCTCATCCGGAAAACGGAACACCAGATCCAGAAATCGCGAATTGACGCTTTTAATTTCGAAAGTGAGCGTGCCACCTGCCGTAGGGCGGGTAATCGCTGCAAAACCGGTCATACTGGAGATCATGCTTACATCCTGAATACGGTTGGAAAATCGTACAATGCCGACGAGTTTAAACGATAGGAACCGCCATGCGCCCAAGCCAACGACAATCTGATGAATTACGCCCGCTTTCTCTGACTCGCGGCTATACCGCTCACGCCGAAGGCTCTGTGCTGATTCAGGTTGGGCAAACCCGCGTACTGTGTACCGCCAGCGTGGAAACCTCCGTGCCACCGTTTCTGCGTGGCAAAGGCCAGGGCTGGGTGACTGCCGAATACGGCATGCTGCCCCGTGCCACGCATACGCGCTCCGCGCGGGAAGCCGCCAAGGGCAAACAAACCGGGCGCACTCAGGAAATTCAACGCCTCATTGGCCGCAGTCTGCGCGCCGTTACGGATCTGGCCGCGCTGGGCGAACGGCAGATCACTCTCGACTGTGATGTGCTACAGGCTGATGGTGGCACCCGTTGTGCCGCCATCACCGGTGCCTGGGTGGCACTCCATGATGCGTGCGCCAAACTGGTTGCTGAAGGTGTGTTGCCTTCAAACCCGGTGCGTGAACATGTCGCGGCGATTTCGGTAGGGATTGTGGATGGCAAACCGGTGCTGGATCTAGATTACGCAGAGGACTCCAACTGCGATACCGATATGAACGTCATCATGACAGGCAGCGGTGGCATTGTTGAAATTCAGGGCACCGCCGAAGGCACGCCATTCAGCCGTGATGAACTGAACGCGCTGGTGAACCTGGCCGATGCCGGCATTCGCGATCTCGTCGCGGCACAGAAACAGGCGACCAAGGCCTGAGCATGCACCGCCTCGTTCTCGCTTCCAACAACGCCAAGAAACTGAAAGAACTCGGCAGCTTGCTCACGCCGCTGGGTATCGAGCTGATTCCACAAGGCCAACTCGATATCCCTGAAGCTGAAGAGCCGTTTCCTACCTTTGTCGAGAACGCCCTGGCTAAAGCACGTCATGCCGCCCGCTTGAGCGGTCTACCCGCGTTGGCGGATGACTCCGGTCTCTGCGTACGCACATTGGGCGGTGCGCCGGGCGTGCTGTCGGCCCGCTATGCCGGTGAACCGAAATCAGATGCCCGTAATAATGCCCATCTACTCGCAGCACTGGCCAATCAAAATGATCGGGCGGCTCATTTTGTGAGCGTTCTGGTGCTTGTCCGCCACGCCGATGATCCACAACCCATCATTGCCGAAGGCAACTGGCATGGCGAAATTCTGACAGCAGCCCGCGGTGCCGATGGATTTGGCTACGATCCTCTGTTCTGGGTCCCCGCTGCCGGCAAATCGGCTGCCGAAATGCCGCCCGAGGAAAAGAATGCCTGTTCGCATCGCGGTATCGCCATGCAAAAACTGCTGGTGCAATTGACCGACCTATAAGCCGTGCAAACGATCACGTTCGTTCCGAAACCCGGGTCGCGCTCAGCGGCTGCCAGTGAATTGAAGCCGCACTTTACACAGGCCGTGCCGCTATCGCTCTACGTGCACATTCCCTGGTGTGTTCGCAAGTGTCCTTACTGTGATTTCAATTCGCACGCAGCGCCCGAGCAACTCCCGGAAAACGAACTGGTCGATGCATTACTACAGGATCTCACGCTGGCGCTACCCGGTATCTGGGGGCGTCGCGTAGAAACCGTCTTCTTTGGGGGTGGCACGCCAAGCCTGTTATCGCCGTCCGCCATCGATCGGCTCATTACCGGTTTCCGCATGCTTTTACCGCTATCGCCGCAAGCCGAGATTACGCTGGAAGCAAACCCCGGCACAGTCGATGCCGAGCGCTTTGCAGGCTTTCGTGCCGCAGGTATTACGCGTTTATCCCTGGGCATCCAGAGCTTTAATGACGAGAGCCTCCACGCATTAGGGCGTATTCATGATCGGGCACAGGCGATCGAGGCTATTGAAGCTGCCGCCAAGCACTTCGACACATTCAATTTAGATCTGATGGTCGGCCTACCGCAGCAAGACACAGCAGCGGCATTGGCCGATATCAATCAGGCCCTGGCGTTTAATCCGCCGCACTTTTCGTGTTACCAATTAACGCTGGAACCGCACACCCCTTTTGCCGCCGCGCCGCCGGCCGATTTGCCGGATGATGATATCTGTGCCGAAATCCAGGATTCGCTTGAAGCTCGACTGGCCGAAGTAGGGTACACACACTACGAAACCTCGGCGTTTGCCCTACCGGGGCATCAGTGCCGTCACAATCTGAATTACTGGACCTTTGGCGATTATCTGGGCATTGGCCCTGGGGCACATAGCAAAATCACCAACCACGAAGGTGTGCGACGCCAGATGCGGCACAAGTCGCCCAAAGCCTATCTGTCGGCGGCAACCACGGGGGCATTCATCCAGACGGACGACCCTGTGCTTGCCACGGATCTCACCGGTGAGTTCATGATGAATGCGTTACGACTGAACGAAGGCTTTGGCATTGATCTCTACGAACGCTATACCGGTTTACCCTGGTTAGTGATCAGCCGGCAGATCGATGCCGCGATCAAAGAGGGTTTTCTCGAATGGGTGGTGCCCAACCAGCATTTACGGCCAACACTTCAAGGGCGTCGCTTCCTCAATATCCTATTGCAACGCTTTCTGTAAATTACTTACGCCGAAAGACCAGATCCCAGACACCATGCCCGAGTTTAAGACCACGCGCCTCAAATTTCGTCAGCGGTCGATAAGCAGGGCGCTCTGCGTAACCAGCGGCCGTATTTTCTAAAAGCGGTTCATTGCTCAAAACTTCGAGCATCTGCTCGGCATAATTTTCCCAATCCGTTGCGCAATGGATCGTGCCACCCGGCTTGAGGCGAGAGACCAGCATGCGAACGAATTCTGGTTGAATCAAACGGCGCTTGTGATGACGCGCCTTATGCCAAGGATCCGGAAAAAATACGAGCACGCCATCGAGCGAGTCCGGGGCGATCATCTGATTAACAACGTCAACAGCATCGTGCGACATCAAACGCAGATTGGTTAAGCCATCCTGCTCGATCAGCTTTAATAAATTACCCACACCCGGCCGGTGAACTTCAATGCCTAGGTAATCATTTTGCGGATGATTTTTGGCGATCTCTGCCGTGGCGCCACCCATGCCAAAGCCAATTTCCAGATATCGGGGTGCCTGACGACCAAAGACCTGATTCCAATCGGTCAGCACTGTGGCATGTTCAACCCCCCAGCGTGGCCAGCCTGTTTTAATCGCGGATGCCTGCCCCTCTGTTAAGCGCCCCTCTCGACGCACAAAGCTACGAATCCGCCGAAAATGCTCTGGCAAATCACTTAGGACAGTTTTGCTCTTCTCGTTCATTGTGTTTCTTCCGGTGCCGATGCCGGTTGTGGCTTGGTGGCAAGTTTACGTTTCGGATTCAGATAATTCGGGTCGCGCACTTCGACGAGCGACTCCTGGTAACGCTGCTGTAAGTTCATATTCGGCAGCGCCAGTGTTTCTGGCAAATTCGGGCACACTTCGTCGAGCGTTGCCTGCGACAAATTCAATGAGGTTTTCAAACGCATCGCCTCGGCGACACGCACTTGTAATTGATCCGCACCCAATGGAATCCGGTAATGCATCGCCAGCATATCTGTCATTGCCGTTAGGGTTGCCTGGTTGTGCTGCAACCAAAACAAATAACTCTTATTAGCTTCCGGAAAATCGGCACAGGCATTACCGAGCAGCGTTGTGGCATTACCAACACCAAACGCACGTTGCGTGCTTACCAACTCAGGATTATCAAATGCATAGGCATGATGACGCTGCTCCTGCTGCTCTTGTTGCGCCGCAGCCGTGACGGCCCAACTCAACAATACCAACCACAGACAAACCCGCATTTTCAGCATGCGTTAATTACGGCCGATGAGGCCTGTTGTGGGTGAACTTGGGTCAGCACTGTAATGCTTGCGCGGCATACGCCCGGCGAGATAAGCGGCACGACCAGATTCCACTGCCAGCTTCATCGCCGAGGCCATCAACACCGGATCCTGCGCATGCGCGATGGCCGTGTTCATGAGTACGCCCGCACACCCCAGTTCCATCGCAATCGTGGCGTCTGATGCGGTACCGACACCGGCATCGACAATCACTGGCACGTTGGCCTGATCCAGAATCAACCGCAAATTCCAGGGGTTAAGAATACCCATGCCCGATCCAATCAGAGAGGCAAGGGGCATGATGGCAACGCAACCAATGTCTTCAAGCATCTTGGCCTGGATCGGATCATCCGAGCAGTACACCATCACCTCGAAACCCTCACGCACCAACACTTCGGCAGCCTTCAGCGTTTCTGGCATGTTCGGAAAGAGGCTAGTCTGATCCCCGAGTACTTCCAACTTGCAAAGCGGATGTCCATCCAGGAGTTCACGGGCTAGGCGCAGCGTGCGAATCGCATCGTCTGCGGTATAACACCCTGCTGTGTTCGGCAAAATCGTATAACGATCCGGTGTAATCACATCCAGCAGATTAGGGGCACTTGCATCCTGCCCAATATTCGTGCGGCGGATGGCCACGGTAACGATTTCGGCGCCTGAAGCGGCAATTGCCAGGCCTGTCTCAGCAAAATCTTTGTACTTACCGGTGCCCACCAGTAAGCGGGAGCGGTAGGTCTTACTGCCAATGGTGACGGCGTTTAAAGAATCCTGGGTATGCACACTAACCTCCGCCCACGGCAACAACAATTTCGATTTGATCACCCGCCACCAAAGCCGTCGAAGCTTGCAGGCTACGCGGCACGATGTCGCCATTCCGCTCGACAGCCACGCGACGACCAGACAGATCGAGCTGCACCAGCAAATCGCTGACCCGTGCATTTTCCGCACATAGATGCTCGGCGCCGTTGACGGTGATTTTCATAAGGCAATCCTAGGGGCTAGCACTTGGCCGGCTAGCCAAAAACCTGGAGCGGGCGAAGGGAATCGAACCCTCCTCATAAGCTTGGGAAGCTTAGGTAATGCCACTATACGACGCCCGCTTTGGCAAACAGGTCGTTATTGTACTGCGGTGTAAGATCTGACGCACCTTTAGACCACCTTTATGGCTCCTGCCCAAAAATCCGCTGTCTGGTTCAACCTCCGAAAAATAGTCTGTTTTTGCCCTGATTATTGGCTTCTCTCCTTTGATCCAAGCCTCTTCAAGGCCCAGCGCAGAGATTCCCCACACTCCGGATCAATCAGACAGGGCGCGCTGTCACGTGCGCAGATGCTAAAGATTTTTGGCTTGTTAAAGCTTGCTAAGGTCGACACCCTGTTTGGCTGCCAGCTCTTGGAATCCAAGAATGACTCTGCGTTTCCTTAGCTCAGCTTCATGATCTTCCGCCTCTCTTTTGCAGATCTCTTCTGGCAAGATTTTAAGCAGCAGCTCCAACTCTTCAACGCTGAAGTTAGTTAAATCCATATTAAAGGGCAGCAGGCTTTGTAAACTTAAAGGGACGCAACACGCCAACATCGCTCACAAATGTAACAAGGGTGTAGTTCTGATAATAATCATTGAGCACTTTATCAAGCAAGGCCGTAGCGACAAGCTCATCACACAAAACTTCAATGCGGATGTTTGCATTATCAGACCATGATGCATCTCTTAAACCATGAGCACCCTTGCCCCTTGCATCTGAAACTGTATAACCAGATGCCCCTGCGGCACCAATACAGTTTGTCAGCTCTTTTTCTAGCCCTGCCTCACAAATAATTGTTAGTAGCTTACGAGTAACCAATCGTTGCGTCATAGGATAACTTTCACCATGTGCTCGCTTAAAACCAAATACAGCGGTATGCCAACTGAAATGTTAAATGGAAATGTAACACCTAGGCTAGCCGCAATTGATGTTGAAGGGTTCGCCTCAGGAACAGCCATTCGAACAGCAGCGGGCGCCGCGATGTAAGAGGCACTTGCATACAACGTGGCCAAAAGAGTCATGCCACCAATTGACATACCCAGCCACCAACCCGTTACCACGCCCAACGCTCCACAAAACATAGGAAAAAGGGTTCCAAACATTATTAGAAACAGCCCCTGCTTCTTGATCTCGGCAATTCTTCCTGCGGTTACCAAGCCCATCTCTAAGAGAAAAATTGCAAGCACCCCTTTAAACAATCCAAAAAATAGCGGTGATATTGAAGAGACTCCAGTCTCTCCAGACAGGTAACCGATAAGCAACCCACCCAAGAGGAGCATCAGACTTTTACCCGTTAAAATCTCATGGATCAAATGACCCCACGAAGCTTTAGATGTACCAAACTTTGCCAGAAGAACACCCAGTAGAAGCCCTGGGATCTCTAAGAGCACCAAGAAAACAGTCATATAGCCTTCTACATCAATCGATTTCTTAACAAGCAAACTCGTTGCAACTGCAAATGTAACAACACTCACAGAGCCGTAATGCGCCGCCAAGGAGCCAGCATCAGCTTGGCTATAACCACCGAGTATTTTGGAGACATAGAATGCACCTAAAGGAATTAAGCATGAAACGAGCAAAACGATGAACGCTTCATCAACCAAATTGGAGGGATCGTACTGCGATAGCGACACTCCACCCTTAAGTCCAATCGCCAACAAAAGAAAAATACTTAAGCTTTCGTAAAGCACGCCCGGAATCTTGAGGTCAGACTTTAAAACACCGGCCATAACGCCTAAAAGAAAGAAGAGGATTACTGGGTCGAACATTTGGCACTTTTCATGTGTATCTACATTTTAGAAGTTTACGCTCACCTGAATTAGAGAATGCTTAAGCGTCACGTCTGATACAGAATGCTTTGAACGTCTAAGAAATCAAAGAAGTTATCATTTTAATCGAATCCATCTTTAGGGGATGTCCGGTGAATGCCATAGAATGGTTGCAGGCCTCCTATGCAAACAGCCAACTTTCTCGAAAATCTCGTCAATGCCAAGCTGACCCCCTTCTTATTCGGGGCGTTGGGGTGGACATTTGCGTGGCAATTGCAACTACTGATTCAGCAACTCATTCCTGCGCTCGGTTATGACGTTGGCGTCTCCCTGATTTTCTTACCGGCCGGCATTAGAACGCTGGCAGTACTCGTGTTCGGTTTCAGAGGGGCTGTGGGTGTGTTTTGCGGATGCATTTTTTCAACCATTGATTACATGGGTCACCTTCCCTCACTCGATGCATTCATGCTGCTGATTATTTGTGCGATTTCAGCCTTTTCTGCCTATCTGATGATGCAGCTCGTTTGCTGGTGGCGAAAGATTGGTCACGACCTCGAAGAGCTACAGTTCAGCGATGTACTGTTCATTGTCTTTAGCCAAGGGCTGCTTTCGGCTTCGCTGCATCAGCTTGTCTTTGCAAAAATGAATCTCGAAGGGGTTTACAACAATCCTTCTACCTGGGATACGTTCCGCCTTTGGGCCGCTATGGCTACCGGCGACATTGTTGGCTCCATGGTGTTTATGCTGAGTGGGATTGCACTAGCTAATATCGCCACAAGGCTACTCAGAGTAAGCCGGCAGGACTAAAACAACGCTTAGCCCCTGCTCAGCCGGGCCATCGGTTAACACGAGTGTTGCGTTATGTAGTTCGGCGATGCGCAATGCAATCGACAAGCCCAAACCCGAACCCGGCGCATCGTTTCCTGCAAGGCGGGTGAAGCGCGACATGACCCGCTGGCGTTCTTCAGCCGGAATACCGGGGCCCTGATCCGTAACCACCAGCTTCACCTCGCCCGCCACCTGTCGAATCGTCACTGTAACGGCCGAACCTGCGGGGGAATAGCGAATTGCGTTATCTACTAGGTTACGAACCAACACTGCCAACAACGCCGGATCACCTTTTACCGAGGCAACGTTACCTTCGTTAAGCATGCACTCTACGTTTTTATCCAAGGCCTGCGGCGTCAGATCTGCGATGACGTCGACAGCGATACAACGCAAATCGCAGACGACAAAGCCGCTGATGAGACTGACGCTATCAAGGCGCGCCATCGTCAGCAGTTGTCCCAGCAAATGGGTGGCCCGATCACTGGCCTGCACGACCAGTGCCAGCGCATGATCGCGCTCTGCTCTATCGGTGGCGGCAATCGCGACCTGAGCATGCGTGCGAATTGCAGCGAGCGGCGTACGAATTTCGTGTGCAGCATCGGCGGTGAATCGTCGTTCCTGCTCAATCGACGCGGCCACCCGTTCGAGCAAGCGATTCGTCTGCTCAATAATCGGATGCAGCTCACCAGGCACGTCCACGAGATCAATCGGCTCCAACCGCTCTGGAGAACGTTGCCCGATAAAGATGGCTAAACGGCGTAGTGGCTTAAACCGAGAGCGCATCATGAACACCAGGCTGATGGCCAGCAACAGCAAACCAATCGCAAAAGGTGTCAGCAACTGCTTCGCCAGCTCGGCGCCAATCGCATGACGCGCTTCTAGCGTTTCAGCTACAAGAATAAGATGGCTATGCCGTGTGTCACGCAAGCTGTAGACACGCCAGCTACGCCCGTCGATGCGTCGATCCGAGAACCCTTTCGTCTGATCTGTAAGCGCATCTTTTGGTGCCGAAGTTGAGCGTGCTAACAACCGACCCTTTTCGGTCCATATCTGAAAAGCCACTTTGCGGGCATATCGATGTGACGGCAGCTCGTCAGGAATCTCGTCAGAACCATCGCTACTCAGTACAGCGAGTAGGGCAGCGGTTTGTGCCAAGTGCGCGTCAAACAGTTCGTCGCCCTCAGAAACAGCGTTATGCCATGCGCTGATGCTCAAAGCGACCCAGATTAGTGCAACGAGACCAAGCGTCCCGGAAAGCAACTGAAGTTGCAAACTGCTCGAGCCCCTTCGGGCTCGTTGCCACCAAAGCTTCAGTTTCATTTCGGCATAATGTAGCCAACACCACGTACGGTTTTAATCACCTCTGTGGCTGTTTTACGGCGCAAATGGTGCACATGCACTTCCAGGGCATTCGATTCTACTTCTTCGCCCCAAGGATAGATCTTTGACTCGAGCTGTGCCCGGGTTAAAACACGACCTGCGTTCAGCATAAGCTCATGTAGCAGATCAAACTCACGTGGCGAGAGCTCTACTTCCTTCTGTTCGTAACGCACATCCCGCGATGCCGGATCGAGCGTTAGCTCACCTACTTGCATAATGGGTGCTGCGGCACCTGCCGCACGACGAATTAACGCACGTAAACGTGCCGCCAGCTCACCAAGATCGCATGGCTTCACCATGTAGTCATCGGCACCGGAGTCAAGGCCGTCAATCACATCCTGTGCCGTATCGCGGGCAGTCAGCACAAGCACCGGTAACTTCTGCTCGTTCGCACGCACGCGTTTCAGCACTTCGAGGCCATCCATCTTGGGCAAACCAAGATCAAGCACTACGGCACTAAAGGTGTCGTGACGCAAGGTTTGCCAAGCCGCTTCCCCATCTTTGACCCACTCGGGATGAAACCCCGCCTGACGCAAGCCTACCTGCAAACCCTCGCCCAGCATTGGGTCGTCTTCTACAATCAGAATACGCATCGTTTTATCCTCTGACAGCGTCAATATGTCTTAGACAATACCTTAAGGTATCAACCAGGGCAGCTGCCCACTCAGTAATGCCCACAGAAATGTCATCAATCCTGCAAGCAATAGCACCCCGACAACCCACTGCGAATAACGGATCGCTTCAACTGCCACGCCCCGCTTGTGACCATTAACCATGGCTCGCACCAGATTCTCACGATGCAAAACGCTTGAGACTAATACGCCAGCAATATGAACACCAATGATGATGAGCAATAGATTAACGATGCCTTCATGCAGTTCGCCGAACCAGTCGCCATAGTCATTAAAACTGGCCCAGCCGGTGAGTACCGTGAGCAAACCCAAACCCAACATGCCGACAATCGCTAAAGCACCCGCCGGGTTGTGACCCGTGAAATGTTCCGGGTTTCTAGTCAGCAAAGAGCGTAAATACGCTAATACCAGACGAGGACCGCGGACAAATTGACTAAACCGGGCGTATCGACTGCCCACAACTCCCCAGAGCATGCGAAAGAACAGGAGTGCGCCAAATGTGTAGCCTACCGTAACATGCCAAAGCTGCCACCGCTCAGACTCACTCGTCAGGTAGGCAATGACAAAGCCAAGCACCAGTAACCAGTGAAAAATCCGGATGGGAATATCCCACACCAGAATGCGGGTCTCGCCTTGCTCGTCTTGTGACGCTTGCGCCATCTCTGTCATATAAATTAACGCGAGCGCCAGCTGGCTGGCACCTTCAGCGTTTGCTCGCTGTAGTCACCCACTGCCGCTTTGGTGTGGCATTGGGTGCACTCACTAAAACTCTTACCCTTGGGTGCCGATGCACCATGCTCTTTTACAAACCAAGCTGTTTTGGTCATGCGGGCCGTCGGATCTGTTGGCGCCAATTTGTCTTTCCAGCCGGCATTGTTCACTAGATACGAAAGGATGGTCTGGCTCGCCGGCACATCGACACTGGCATCGGTACCGTAATGATGTTTCAGGCCATTAATCTGAGTTTCCCAACCGGCTTGTGTCATGCGCTGCGGCGGATAAGGCACATGGCAACTGCCACATTCTTCAGTGTAATAAGACGGATAAGGACCGTAATTGTGATCACCGGCGGCAGCCGTGGCCGATAAGCCCACAAACAGCGTAGCCACAAAGAGTTGGGTCGAAATTTTCATATGACGTACTTTCAAGATTTGACCGACAGCAGATAGGTCAACAGATTACCCTTTTCTTCAGGTGTACATTCACGTTTGAGCACATCGTTACAGTTGCGCTTGAACCACTTGTTCACCTTGGCGCTATCAGTAAATCTCACCGGGTTGGCATTAGGCGATAGCGGCTGAATTACTTTGCCCGTAACTGCATGCTTGCCTTCCGCCATAGGGTTGTCTGTATGGCAACTGGAACAGCTCCAATCACCCCCATGTTTGTTTTTATAAAAAGCCTCACCCGTTTTGGCTGAAAATCCCTTAAATGCCGGATTTTGCGCTTTGGCTTCCTGCGCAAAGCCATCCAGAAAATTCTGCGGTGTTTCGGCATGCGCCAACAAAGGCGCCGTGGCAATTAGCAGCGCTACCGACGAGCCTAAGACGGCTTTAATGATGTTATGTAGGTGCATAATGCACTCCATGAGTCTTTGATGGTCATTGTGCCGCAAGCGCATTACGGAATCCTTAATTGACCCTAAAAATTGCGTGGATTTAAATGGAGTCCCTTATGAATAGGCGCTTACGTACGATCTTAGCCACAATTGCCTCACTCGCGCTATTACAAAGCCCGCTGTGCGCTGCAGAACCTGCGCTACCTACGGTTCAACAGGTTGATCTCGAACGCTATGCAGGCCGCTGGTATGAAATCGCGCGTCTTCCGATGTGGTTTGAGCGCAAGTGCACCGGGAATATTACCGCCACGTACAGTCCGCGCGCAGACAAGCATATGGATGTAGTGAATCGTTGCGCCACCAACGACGGCTTTATATCGGCCAAAGGGATTGCCGAAGTGCCCAACCCTACCGAACCCGGCCAATTACGCGTTCGCTTTGCGCCCGACTGGATGGCATGGCTCCCCGTTGTCTGGGGAGACTACTGGATCATGGCACTCGATCCGGAATATCACTGGGTGATGGTTGGTGCGCCGAACCGTTCTTATCTATGGATTCTCTCTCGCACACCTGCCCTTGATCCACAGATTGTCGACACACTCAAACAGCAGGCATCGTCACTCGGCTTCAGCGTGAGCGAGATGATTAGTGTGACAAACGTTGCCCAGGATTAGCTACAGCGTCTCTAATGTTTGCAAGCGAATCGTTGCCCATTCGGTGATCGCCGCTTGCTCTACCTGAGGTATGCGATCGAGATTCTTGTAGGCCATGGCCATGCGCGGATTCTGCCGTAACCACGATGCGTGTTGGATCAGAAAATTCCAGTAGAGCGTTGTATAAGGGCAGGCTTTGGGGCCGGTGCGCACTTCAGGTTTATAAATGCAGTGCTTGCAGGCGTTGCTCATACGCTTGATGTAGGCGCCGGAAGCGATGTAAGGCTTACTCGTCATACGCGGACCCAAGGCAAACAGTGCCATGCCCAGCGTATTGGGTTCTTCTACCCAATCAACTGCATCGACATAAACCGCAAGATACCAATCAGCCACCTGGCGGGGATTAAGGCCTGCCAGTAAGGCAAAGTTACCCGTCACCATTAATCGTTGTATGTGATGCGCATAACCATGGGTCAGGGTCTGGCTAATCGCTCCCTTCAAACAGGCTGCCTGGGTTTTACCCGACCAATACCAGCCCGGTAACTCGCGCCTCGCTTCCAGAAAATTAACGGCCGGCCACTGCGGGCCATAACGCCAATAGATGCCCCGCACGAATTCGCGCCAGCCCAGAATCTGCCGGATAAATCCTTCTACAGATGCCAACGGCGCCGCACCAGATGCCAAAGCCGCCTCAGCCCGTGCAATAACGACACGCGGATCGAGCAACTTGAGATTAAGCGCGGCAGAAATCAACGAATGCCAGAGGAAGGGCTCGCCGTGCCACATAGCGTCTTGCCAGTGGCCGAATTCCGGCAGGCGATGCTCAATAAAATCATCCAGCGCCGCCAATGCTTCTTGCGGCGTCACCGGCCAGCCAAAAGACGCCAGACCGCCCGGATGATCGGAAAAGCAGCGATCGACATCGGTACAGGCATCACTGGTTAACGCATCAGGTGCAAAGCGTCTGGCTTGTGGCACTGGCGGTGGACCGCCTGCGCCAAACCCTTTCCGGTTCTCTGCATCGAAATTCCACTGGCCGCCAATAGGCTGCCCCTCCTGCATGAGCACACCCGTACGTTGCCGCATCCAGCGGTAGAAAAACTCCATCCGCAAACTGTCTCTGCCGGCTTTATCGCTACGTGCCGCCCACTGATTAAAGGCATCCAGACTGCATAAAAAATGGGGGTCTGGAGAGATGCTGAGTAAAAGATTCTGGTCTTTAGCGCAAGCCTGTAGCGATACCAGAACCCGCCGATCCCCCGGTTCCATGAGGCAAAGTTCTGCAACTTCCGGGTGCTGCACCACAAAGGCTTTTACAGCGTGCGCCAGAGAGCGGTGATCATGCGTACCGATACGCCAGTAGTTGATCGACCTGCCCAAAGACTCCTGGTGCGCGGCAAATTGACGCATGGCCGAGAAAAAGAGTGCAGTGCGCGCTTTATGGCTCCAGACGTGCGTGGACTCTTCCGGCACCTCGGCCATCAACACAAAATCATTAGGTGTTGCTTGCGCCAGCAATGGGTGCGGGTCGGGATGCAACTGATCCCCAAGCACCAGAAACAACCTCGGCTTCTGGTGGTTTGTCATGATCTACCGATTGAGCGCCGCGTAATCGCCGTCATGAAACACCAGTGGCACAGGCGACGGATCGGCGGCAAAGCGACTGACTTTACCCAGATACAGGCGGTGATCACCGCCATCAAGCTGCTGGAAATTTTCCACTTCAAACCAGGCACAACAACCGGCGAGCAAAGGCACACCGCTCAGACCTGGCGCCCAGGCAACAGCATCAAAGGCATTATCCAGTGAAGACGCGAACAGATTGGAAACCTCAGCCTGATCTTGCGACAGAATATTGATCGCATAACGCTTGGTCGTATCAAAGGTTGTCAAGTGTCGCGAACTCAACTGCAAACTCCACACCACCAGAGGCGGCTCCAGTGAGACGGTATTAAACGAGCTCACCGTCAGGCCAATGGCCAGGCCGTCTGCATCCAGGGCTGTGATCACAGCAACCCCGGTCGGAAATCGTCCGAGCGCCACACGCAAGTCGCGTTGTGCATCGCCTGTCGAGTCTACTTGCTCGAAAGGAAAAGGTTCGGGGTTATCAGTCTCTGGAGACCGCGTCGTTCGGGTCATGCCGGTTTCATGTGCAATGCGTTAGGATGGGCGCTGATTATACCGCTCACCCCGACGTTGCCGACCAAATACGCCATGCCTAAGACCGCCACCGCTCAAACCGATCTGGGCTCGATCAGCCGCAATACGCCCGCCCTGTCCAAATTCACAGCGGCGTTGGTGCGTTGGCAAAAAAAGCATGGCCGACACGATCTACCCTGGCAACAGACAACCGACCCGTACCGGATCTGGCTATCGGAAATCATGCTGCAGCAAACGCAGGTGCAAACGGTGATTCCTTACTACGCACGTTTTCTGGAACGTTTTCCAACCGTTAAAGCACTGGCCAAGGCCGACATCAACGATGTGCTTACGCTCTGGGCCGGCCTAGGCTACTACGCCCGCGCCCGCAACCTGCATGCCTGCGCTCAAACAATTACTACCGATTACCAGGGACAGTTTCCCAACGACCCAGAGGCGCTTGCCACACTACCCGGTATCGGCCGCTCAACCGCTGCAGCGATTTGCGCCTTTGCTTTCGGGCACAGAGCAGCCATTCTGGATGGGAATGTCAAACGTGTTTTCTGCCGGGTGTTCGGTATTGAAGGCGTGCCTACGACCTCGGCCGTCGACAAACAGCTCTGGTTACTGGCCGAGTCGTTGCTACCCAAAACAGGGATTGAAGCCTATACACAAGGCCTGATGGATCTGGGCGCAACATGCTGTAGCCGTACCAAGGCGCGCTGCGATGTCTGCCCGATGTCTGGTTTCTGCGATGCGCAGCAGACTAATCGCGTCAGTGAACTGCCGCATCGCAAAGCAAAAGTGAGTCTGCCAGTACGCACCAGCAAAGTCTGGTTAATTCGCGATGACGATCACGTCTGGTTAGAGCGCCGCCAAGCTTGTGGTATCTGGGGTGGACTACTCAGCCTGCCGGATGCCGACACGGTGCAATTGCCCGCGAATGCCGTGGCTCTGGCCAGCAAAAGCGTTCGTCACAGATTCACACACTTCGAGCTGCAGGCCGAAGTGGCGCGTTACGTGATTAAAAGCACATCGCAACCCGTTGCCTTGAATCGACATCGCGAACTGGATGCCTATCCGCTTGCTGATGCCGAAGCGCTGGCATTACCTACGCCCTGGCGCAAACTTCTGGTTGCCGAAGCGGCAGAGAGTTAACGCTTAAACGTCACCGCCCCAGCGTTTACCTAACGCATGGGGCACGCGCAGCTGATCCAGTATGCGCGCCACAATGAAGTCCACCATGTCTGCCACGCTCTGCGGATGCTCATAAAAGCCTGGCGAGGGCGGCACAATCACGGCGCCGGCACGAGCTAAGCGCAGCATGTTTTCCAGATGGATCACGGAGAAGGGCGTCTCTCTCGGCACCATAATCAAGGGGCGCCGCTCCTTGAGCACAACATCAGCCGCCCGCTCAATCAGGTTATCTGCCAGACCTGCGGCGATACTCGCTAAAGTGCCCATGGAACATGGACACACCACCATGGCATCCGGCGGATTAGAGCCCGATGCCACCGGAGAAAACCACGCGTCACGTCCGTACACGAGCAGCTTGCCGGCGCGATCCGGGAACTGCGCTTGCAGTAATTGCAACGCTTCATCCGGAGAAGACGGCAGGCGCAAGCCCAACTCCTGCTGCGCAACAACCTGCGCAGCTTGAGAGTAAATCAGCTCAACGGTGACACCGGCTGAAAGCAACGCGTCCAGCAAACGTAAACCATAGGGCAGACCAGACGCGCCAGTCCACGCGAGGCAAACACGCTGCGGTGCTGATACAGGGCGGTTAATTAATTCGGTCATGATTGGGTATTGTGCGGCAGATTTTCATTGCTGGCTACGCCATAACCATTGGGCTGCATGAGCCAGGCAACAATCAGTCCGTTGAGCATGCCAAAAAACAACGCGGCACCAAAGAAGACGGGCGCCAGCACCCATACGCCGGGGCTCGGCACCAACCAGGCACGCACGATCACAAGTTGCGTCAGCATATGTGCCAGTGCTGCCAAGATCGATAGGCTAACCGGCCCAAACCATTGAGATTGCTGCGTCACCAGCGGCCGAAAAGCAAACAACACGGCCAATGAAGCCATTGCACCGCCCAGTGATAAGACAAAACCTGGTGCCAGAAACTGGCCGACTAGAAGACTTACGGCCAACACACGGAGCATGGTCACCCACGCGGCGGTCGTCCAGTCATAGCGCAGCAATACCAATAGCGTCACGATATTGGCCAAGCCGGGTTTAACACCCGGCAAGGGGCTGGGTACCGCGGACTCCACCAACGCAATTGCAATAGCAGCGGCCGTCAGCCGTGCAATACGATGGTCATCAGGCGTCAGGCTGAGTCGATGCAACATATCAGTAAGCCATCGACTCATAGACTGGCTGACCACCCGTCAGAGTCAGGCTGATGTGATTAGGTGCACATAGCGCCATTTGTCCGGGTCTGGTCAGCCAACCCTGACGCACACAGTACTGACGCGGCCCCGGGTCACTGACCACTCGGGCACGTCCGGCTTCGATACGAATCGTGGTGGTGCCTAAAGGACCCACCACCGATACCGTGCGATCCTCATTCAGAGGATATGCCGCCATCAACACACCATCCCGTCGCACTTGCGCCTGCGCTGCTGGCCCAGACTGCCACAGGGATATCGTCAACACCGCCCAGCCAGCAATGCCGACGAGCAATATCAGCACATCACCGGGGCGCAGTAGCGTTTTGATTTTTTGCTTCAGGAACCAGTTCACGGTGCCGCACCAGAACGTCTGGACGATTGGCAAATTGCGTGGCCAACCACTCGGTCATCCACACCGAACGATGTTGCCCACCAGTACAGCCAATAGCCACCGTCAGATAAGAACGATTGTCATGGCCATATTTAGGCAACCAATCCGTCACAAAACGGGCAATATCATCGCGCAACTTCAATGCATCCGGTTGCGCTTCAAGAAACGCAGCGACCGGCGCATCTTTACCCGTCAACGGCCGTAACACCGGGTCATAATGCGGATTAGGCAGGCACCGGACATCAAACATGATGTCCGCATCCCGCGGCACACCATGCTTGAAACCAAAAGACTCAAAGACCAGCGTCAACCCATCCTGGCTGTCGACTTTCAAAAAGTCGCGAATCCAGGCACGCAATACCGCCGGTTTTAGATGGCTGCTATCAAGACGGTGCCCCATCTCGGCCACAGGTTCCAGCAAAGCGCGCTCATGACGCAAAGCCTCAGCTAACGTCATCGTTTCACTGGTCAACGGGTGGGCGCGACGCGTTTCAGAAAACCGCTGCAACAAAGTCTCGTCATCAGCATCGAGAAAAAGCACACTCACACGGGCATCACGCCGCAAATCTTCTAGGGCTTTAGGCAGCGCCTCAAGCGATGGTCCGCTACGCACATCCACTGCAACACCAATCCGCGTATAGCCATCACAACGCAAATGACCCACCAGCACCGGCAACATATCGGCGGGCAAGTTATCCACGCAGTAATACCCTGCATCCTCCAGCACAGCAAGAGCGATTGATTTACCCGAGCCGGAAAGGCCACTAATGACGACAAGTTCCATGGGGTTCAGTATAGCTGGGGAATGCGCCATAATGGTGACACAACCCTCAACATCGAGGCGCTGCCTCAGGTGCACCATGAAACTGCTTGACCTGCCTTTTCTGGCCGAAATAACGGCCATTCGCCGAGATATACACGCCCATCCCGAGTTGGCTTTTGAAGAAAGCCGCACCGCCGATGTGGTGGCCAAGGCGCTAGAAAGCTATGGCGTTGAAGTGCATCGTGGCCTGGCGGGTACGGGCGTTGTGGGCGTAATTAAAGCAGGTTCAGGTAAACGCATGATTGGCTTGCGTGCCGATATGGATGCATTGCCCATGCCGGAGCTCAATGAATTCCCGCATCGCTCTCGCAACGCGGGAAAGATGCATGCCTGTGGTCACGATGGCCACACCGCCATGCTGCTGGGAGCCGCACGCTATCTTGCCGAGCATCGCGATTTTGATGGCACGGTGGTGCTGATCTTCCAACCCGCAGAAGAGGGCGAAGGCGGCGCACGCGTAATGATCGAGCAGGGCCTCTTCCAGCAGTTCCCGGTGGATGCCGTTTTCGGACTTCACAACTGGCCGGGACTACCCGTAGGTCAGATGGCTGTGATGCCCGGGCCCGTTATGGCCGGTACGTGTGGCCTAGAGATTCTTATTCGTGGTCATGGGTGCCACGCGGCGATGCCTCACCAGGGGGTCGACACTATTCTCGTCGGCACCCAGATTGTGCAAGCCCTGCAAAGCGTAATCTCTCGCAACCTGCATCCTTGTGATGCGGGCGTTATTTCAGTGACCCAGTTTCATGCGGGCGATGCCTGGAATGTCATTCCGGAAGATGCGGTTCTGCGTGGCACGATCCGCACCTTTAAACCAGAAGTGCAGCAACTGGTCGAGCACCGGATTCAGGAAATCTGTAACGGCATTGCCGCCACTTATGGCGCCCAGATCGAAGTCCGGTATGAGCATCGCTATCCACCTACCGTCAATAGCGCGCCTGAGGCACATTTCTGCCAGGAAGTCGCCTCTCGCCTACTCGGCACCGAGAACATCATCAAAAACGAGTTGCCTTCGATGGGGGCCGAGGACTTTGCCTATATGCTGCTCGAAAAGCCGGGGTGTTATGTCTGGCTAGGCAACGGGCCGGGTGAGGGTGGTTGTACGCTGCACAATCCGCACTACGACTTTAACGATGAAATTACTGCACTGGGCATCTCTTACTGGGTCTCGCTGACACAAGACTTTCTTGCTCACAATCCGTAAGGCATCTAATTCGGTCAGAGGCCTGCGCGCAAATCTGCGGTCGAAACAGAAACGCGCTGTTGCTTCTGCATGAATTCGAGTAGCACAAAGCTGCGCTGCTCCCCATCCGAAATTTCGAAAACACCTTCCAGGCCCAGCAAAGGGCCGCTGACTACGCGCACATTGTCGCCAGATTCAAAGAGTGATTTCCTGATATCTTGCGTTCGCTCGCGAACTGCCTCCATCACCTCGTTCGAGACGACTGCGTAGGCCTGGCCAAAACGCACCAGACCCGCTACCCCCATCGTGGAACGAATCGGACCCCAGTTATCGTTGCCCTCTTCCAGATGCAGAAACAGATAGCGGGGAAACAGCGGCTCCATCCTCTTCAACAACTTGCCACGCTGTAAACGCTCGACTTCCATTAAGGGCAAATAAGTCTCATAGCCCTGGCGGACGAGGTTTTCCAACGCCCGCGCTTCATTGCGGGGTTTGCTTTGAACGAGGTACCAAGCGCGCGCCATAACTGATGCATTTTAACCATACATTTTTTGCATTCGCCAACCCATTGATTTACTTGACGTAGCGCCCTCAGACCCGTATTGTCACGGCTTGGATTAATGCCACGCGCCGATTTGAGCTCCTCAGCTTGCGGGCGCGTTAAAAAATACTGCTAAAGCGATGGGATGCCGAACACCCGCCGCTTACAGCTCCGCTGACCGGCGGGTTTTGTTTTTTTAAAGATGATTGCCATGAACGCACCACACGCCGCACCGCAACCTGATCGTACCGAAGAGATTCTTTCCCTCCTGAAAGAACGTGTCCTTGTGCTCGATGGCGCCATGGGCACCATGATTCAACGGCACAGCCTGACCGAGGCAGATTTTCGCGGTGAGCGCTTTGCAAACCATGCCCATGATCTCAAAGGTAATAACGATCTACTGCTGCTAACCCGTCCGGAAATTATCCAGGGCATTCATGAGCAGTACCTCGCGGCAGGCGCTGACATCATTGAAACCAATACCTTCAATGCAACGCGTCTCTCCCAGTCTGACTACAAACTGGAAGACATCGTCTACGAACTCAACGTGGCTGGCGCAGCACTCGCGCGTGCCGCCTGTGACAAATACACGGCACAAAACCCGGCAAAGCAACGCCTGGTGGCTGGCGTTATCGGCCCGACGTCACGAACCGCCTCGATTTCACCGGATGTAAACGATCCGGGTGCACGTAACGTAACGTTTGATGCGCTGGTCACCAATTACAAAGAAGCCACCAATGGCCTGATCGATGGTGGCGCCGACATCGTGTTGATCGAAACCGTGTTCGACACGCTTAATGCCAAGGCTGCCGTTGTCGCCGTCGAGCAAGTCTTTGCCGATCGGGGTCGTCGCTGGCCCGTGATGATTTCCGGCACGATTACTGATGCCTCGGGTCGCACGCTCTCTGGCCAGACTGCTGAAGCCTTCTGGATTTCTCTCTCACATGCGCGCCCTATCTCTTTGGGCCTGAACTGTGCGCTCGGCGCCAAGGAATTGCGCCCGCACGTTGAAACGCTATCGCGTATCTGCCCAACCTATATCTCTGCCCACCCGAATGCGGGTTTACCCAATGCGTTTGGTGGTTACGATGAAACGCCAGAGATGCTGGCGGCTGATATCCGCGAATGGGCTGTGCATGGCCTGGTCAACATTGTCGGTGGTTGCTGCGGCACTACGCCCGATCACATCCGTGCCATTGCCAATGCGGTGGCTGATGTCACACCACGCCAACCCGCCGAAGTGCCACACCGGCTGCGCCTATCGGGTCTGGAGCCCTGCGAAATTGGCCCCGAATCATTCTTCGTCAACGTTGGCGAACGAACCAACGTCACCGGTTCGCGCGCCTTCGCCAAGATGATTCTGGAAAACCGCTTTGATGACGCCCTGGCCGTTGCACGGCAACAAGTTGAGAATGGTGCGCAAGTCATCGATATCAACATGGACGAAGCCATGCTGGATTCCGAAGCGGCCATGGTGCGCTTCCTGCAATTGATTGCCTCCGAGCCAGACATCTCTCGCGTGCCCATCATGATAGACTCGTCCAAGTGGTCGGTCATTGAAGCAGGCCTCAAGTGCATCCAGGGCAAAGGCATCGTCAATTCGATCTCCATGAAGGAGGGCGAAGCCGAGTTCCTGCGACAGGCAAGCCTGGCACGCCAGTATGGCGCCGCTGTAATCGTTATGGCCTTTGACGAAAAAGGCCAGGCCGACACCTTCGCCCGCAAGACAGAAATCTGCGAACGCGCTTACAAGCTGCTGGTCGCCAACGGCTTCCCGGCTGAAGACATCATCTTTGATCCGAATATTTTTGCTATCGCCACGGGTATCGCCGAGCACGATGGTTATGCCGTCGACTTTATCGAAGCGGTGCGCTGGATCAAAGCACACCTGCCGCACGCACATATTTCCGGTGGCGTCTCCAACGTATCTTTCTCCTTCCGCGGCAACGACCCCGTTCGCGAAGCCATTCACACCGTCTTCCTGTATCACGCCATTCAGGCCGGCATGACCATGGGCATCGTCAATGCGGGTCAACTGGGCGTATTCGACCAGCTTGACGCTGAGTTACGCGCTAAGGTTGAAGACGTTGTATTAAATAAACATGAAGGCGCCGGCGAAGCACTGGTCGAGTTTGCCCAGAATGTCAAAGGCACCACCAAAGAACGCGTTGAAGACCTCGCCTGGCGTAGCTGGCCAGTGGCCGAGCGTCTGAGCCATGCCATGGTGAAGGGCATCACCGACTACGTGGTGGCTGATACCGAAGAATGTCGTGCCGCACTCGCTACTGCGGGTCAACCGCCGCTGGCCGTGATTGAAGGCCCGCTTATGTCTGGCATGAATACGGTCGGCGATCTTTTTGGTGCCGGCAAGATGTTTCTGCCGCAAGTAGTGAAGTCTGCCCGCGTCATGAAACAGGCCGTTGCTCACCTGGTGCCCTATATCGAAGAAGAGAAAGCGCGCACCGGTGCCGCTGCCAAAGGCAAGCTGTTGATCGCTACTGTTAAAGGTGACGTGCACGATATTGGCAAGAATATTGTTGCCGTTGTACTTGGTTGTAATGGCTACGAAGTGGTCGACCTCGGTGTCATGGTGCCTTGTGAGCAGATTCTCAAGGCGGCTCGCGAACATAACGCACAAGTGATTGGCTTGTCGGGTCTCATCACGCCGTCTCTGGAAGAGATGAGCCACATCGCCAGCGAAATGACCCGCCAGGGTTTCAACGTACCACTCATGATTGGCGGCGCAACAACAAGCCGTGCGCATACCGCGATCAAGATCGCACCTAACTATGCGCATCCGGTCGTTTATGTGCCCGACGCTTCACGTGCCGTGGGCGTTGTATCGAATCTGCTTTCGTCAGATACCGCCAAAGTGCAGGCCTACAAGGACGCACTGAATACTGACTATGAAAAGGTCCGTCAGCAGCACGCCAATAAGAAGGGTGTCACGCTGGTTTCGGCTGAGGCGGCACAAGCCAATGCCTTTGATGGTTTCGGTGGTGATTTTGCCAGTTACCAACCGGTCGCGCCGCAACACACCGGCGTTCAGGTGATCGAACCTGCACTGGCCGATCTGGTGCCTTATATCGACTGGAGCCCCTTCTTCCAGACCTGGGATCTCATAGGTTCATTCCCTGCCATTTTGGAAGACAAGGTCGTTGGCGAAACGGCCAAACAGGTCTACGCCGATGCGCAAGAGATGCTCAAGCAACTCGTCGATGAACAATGGCTTAAACCGCGCGGCGTATTTGGTCTATTCCCGGCGAACCGCGTTGGTGACGATATCGAGATCTATACCGACGAGGCACGTCAGCACACCGGCATGATTTGGCATAACCTACGCCAGCAGCAGGAACGTCCGGCTGGTAAACCGAACTGGTGTCTGGCCGACTTTATTGCGGAGAAGAAGCCTTCTGGCACAACGCCTGACTGGATCGGTGGCTTTGCGGTATCTTGTGGCGAAGGTATTGAAACGCATCTGAAACGCTTTGAAGCCGCGCATGATGATTACCGTTCCATCATGCTCAAGTCGCTCGCCGATCGTTTGGCGGAAGCTTTTGCCGAATGGTTACATCGCGAAGTGCGCATGAAGCATTGGGGCTATGCTACTGATGAAACCCTGGATAACGCAGCACTGATCAAGGAGGCTTACACCGGCATCCGCCCGGCACCCGGCTATCCGGCGTGTCCGGATCATCTGGCCAAGCGCGGTCTGTTCGATTTACTGGATGTGCCTAAACTGGCCGGTATGACACTTACCGAATCCTGTGCCATGTGGCCAGCAGCATCGGTTTCCGGCTTCTATCTGGCGCACCCGGATGCCCGTTATTTTGCAGTGGGCAAAATTGGCACGGATCAGCTGGAAGATTGGGCGCGGCGCTGTGGCTTATCTGTGGATGAAGCTAAACGCTGGTTGGCACCTAACCTGTAGCACTAAGACTAAGCCACCTAACGGTGGCTTAGTCTTTTATTACGCAGCAAAATCTTTGGGCGCTTCCCAGGTAATTTCTTTCTTCTCCCGCTGTGCCTGATCCAGCATCTTGATAAAAGGTTGGGCTCGCACCGACAATCCGACCAGTTCGTGCGGCTCTATGCCCACGTCCGGAATAGGCAGCTCTTCACGTCGTTCTCGACCCTCACGCACCCGCTTTTCCTGTTCGGTTAGTGCATGCAGCCGCACAAGGGCAGGTGCCATCTCCTCAACGGTAATCACCCCACGCTTTGTGGCGCTTTTGCCAATCACTTTAAGCAGTGCGCGCGCGACATCGTCAAACATCAACAGATTGGCTGTCGCCTGAGAAGAAAACCGAACCAGCATAGCGTCTCCTTGGATTAACCAACAGGGTATAAACCCGTTTTTTGCTCTCCTTTATAATACGCCATACCCCGATAATGAATAGAAAAACAGAGAGCTATCGTCATGCATGTACTTGAACCCCTGTTTGAACAGAACCGGATCTGGTCTGAAAAAACTCAAACCGAGAACCCCGAGTTTTTTAGTGACCTCGCCAAATTACAAAAACCGGAATACCTCTGGATCGGCTGTTCCGATTCACGCGTACCCGCAAACCAGATCATGGGTCTGAAGCCGGGCGAGGTTTTTGTACATCGCAATATTGCCAATGTGGTGGTGCACAGTGATCTGAACTGCCTCTCTGTTGTGCAGTACGCTGTGCAAGTACTACGCGTAAAACACATCCTCGTTGTCGGCCACTACGGCTGCGGCGGCGTCAAAGCGGCGCTTGATGGCTTGCGTGTCGGCCTGGCTGATAATTGGCTGCGCCATATTCATGACGTCAAACAAAAACACCAGAGCATTATCGATGCGGCACCAGAAGCCGAACGTCATGACCGGCTCTGCGAACTCAATGTGATCGAACAAGTGCTTAACCTGGCTCAATCAACCGTTGTTTACGATGCCTGGGCACGCGGTCAGGAACTCTCGGTGCATGGCCTTATCTATGGCCTAAATGATGGCATCGTGAGCAACCTGAACATCTCGATTCACAGCGTCAACGCCATCTGCCCAGCTTACAATCATGCGCTAAGCAACTTTAAGACCGAAGCCTGATCATCATGCGTCCAGCCAGTATGCAACGCACACTGCTGGCTGGCGCCGTGGGTAATGCGATCGAGTTTTACGACTTTATCGTTTACGCTTATCTGGCTGGTTACTTTGCTGCCCAGTTTTTTCCGACGCACGATCCCGTTGCCGCTATGCTGGCCAGCTATGGTGCATTTGCTACCGGCATGATCATGCGCCCGGTAGGCGGCATCGTCTTCGGCAACATTGGTGATCGGATCGGGCGTAAGGCAGCGCTACAGCTCTCTGTCCTACTCATTGCCATCCCCACCTTGCTCATCGGCCTGATGCCCACCTACGCCACCATAGGATTATGGGCACCCGTTCTATTGATTCTGCTGCGTATGTTGCAGGGGCTTTCGGTGGGCGGCGAATACTCTTCTTCTATTGTTTTTCTCATTGAACATGCGCCACCTAAGCAACGCGGCTTTGTCGGTGGGTTTAGCCCCATGGGCGCCTTTGGCGGTCTGCTACTGGGCACGGTCGTCAGCTTCCTTTGCACCACAGCGCTGGGCAAAGCCGTTATGGCAGACTGGGGCTGGCGCGTCCCGTTCATTGCCAGCATCTTCTTAACGGGGATCGGCGTTGCAGCGCGTAAAGCACTGGCTCAGGACATTCTGAACCAGGAGGAGGTTTTGAAATCTCCGGTGCGCGAAGCTTTTCGCCGTTACTGGCAGCCCATGGCCGCGATTGCCCTGGCCAACACAGCAACGGGTATCGTCTCCTTCGTCGGTTTCATGTATTGCGTCCCCTGGATGGTTAAGGCCACCGGCATTAGCACTACGACCGCATTGGCCATCAACATGTTCGCACTTCTCATGGTCAGCCTTTTGTCAGTTGCCGGCGGGCTGCTCGGTGATCGCTTCGGTCGTCTGCGTATCAGCCGTATCGGCGTCTTGATCCTCTTGCTGGGCGCCTGGCCCGCATTCGCTTTATTCCGATCCGGCGACATACCACTCATGATGGCCGGCGGCCTATTACTCGCCATTGGCCAGGGGCTATTTCTCGGTCCTTTGTCAGCCAGCATGGCAACGCTGCTACCCAAACAGGTTCGGGTGACCGGGCTCTCGTTCGGCTACAGTCTGGCCGTGGGTGTCTTTGGCGGGCTAGCCCCTATGCTTACCGAATATCTGATTGCCGAATTTGCGCTCCCTATGGCACCCGCCATTGTCATCATGTTAGGCGCATTCGTGTCGCTGATTACACTTTGTCTGCATCCGCTCTGGCGACACAACACCGGCCGTTTGCCTGAAGATGATTTGCCCGCCATCACTGCCAATGTCTAGCATGCATCTCGGTATCGACCTAGGCGGCACCAAGATCGAAGCAGCTGTTCTGGATGCCACTGGCAATTTCAAATTCCGGGAGCGCATACCTACGCCGCAAAATGATTATCAAGCAACCCTCAACGGTATTGAATCGTTAGTGATGCTTGCCGAATCGGCACTGAATGAAACTGTGACAGCTATCGGCATTGGCCACCCCGGATCGACCCATCCACGCGATGGCCGTATCAGAAACGCCAATTCAACATGCCTTAACGGCAAGCCGCTCCAGGCCGATTTACAGTCTCTTTTAACACGCCCCATAACACTGGCTAACGATGCTGACTGTCTCGTACTGTCAGAGGCTACGGATGGTGCTGCCCGAGACTATCGTTCTGTATTCGGAGTCATACTAGGCACGGGCGTTGGCGGTGGCTGGGTGATCGATGGCCGTTTATTACAAGGGCTTAACGGGCTTAGCGGCGAATGGGGACATAACCCATTACCGATCGCCCACTCAGACGAACTACCGGGACCCGCTTGTTACTGTGGCAAGTACGGCTGCATCGAAGCCTGGCTCTCCGGCCCGGGGCTGGTTGCCGACTATCAACGCCATTCTGCCGATGACACGATCAAGGGGGTGCCCGCTCTCGTTAACGCCGCTGCGCAGCGCAACTTACATGCCCAACAGGCACTAGATCGACACACGCAACGCCTATCACGTGCCTTGGCAGTGATTATTAATGCGGTTGATCCTGAGGCCGTTGTTCTGGGGGGTGGCGTTTCTCAGCGACCGGGGCTCATCAATGATCTGTACGCAGCGTTACCAGCTCATATCTTCTTACCGTTTGGCACACCCTTGCAGACCAAGATTCTATTACCCGCTTTCGGTGATAGCTCTGGCGTACGTGGCGCCGCACGGCTGACTTAACACTCTAGCGGATCGACTTCCACGCCCCAGCGCACACCCCCGGGCGCATGGCCGCGCGTCATGCCCCGTCCGGCACTGATCATCGGCAACCATTGATTCAGGAAGTTTTGTAACGCAATCCGGCTCGGCGACTCCAGCAACAGTTGCGCACGTTCACGTCCGGCCAGTCGCACCATGCGCATGGGCACCGGATCGTAAATAAATACTTCCGGATGCTGTTCCTGCGGTACGAGTGTGCGAATACGCTTCAGAAACTCAAGTACGTTATCAATCTGTTTGGCTTCTGCCCGCACAATCGCTTGCGCCGCATAAGGTGGAAAGCCGGCTTGCTGGCGCGCCGTTAATTCCAGATCCAGAAACGCCGGTGTGTCATGACGTAACAGACATTGGTAGAGCGGATGCTCTGGATGTTCGGTTTGTACAATCACCCGACCCGGCTTTTCTGCACGGCCTGCTCGGCCAGCCACCTGCATCAACTGCGCAAACAGACGCTCCGGTGCGCGCCAATCGGCTGCAAACAATCCGGCATCGGCACCCACAACACAAACACGGGTAAGCGCCGGGAAATCATGACCCTTGGCCAGCATTTGTGTGCCCACCAGAATGTCGACATCCTGCGACCGGATCTGTGCTTCGAGCGCCTCCCACTGCTTGCGCGTTGTCGCAACATCGCGATCGACACGCAGAATGCGCGCTGTCGGGAAATGTTTGCGCAGTGCTTCTTCAATACGTTGCGTGCCTCGCCCCAAGGGTCGTAAATCGGCATTACCGCAATCCGGACACTGACGCGGAATCGGCGAAGTATCACCGCAATGGTGACAGCGTAACGTGCGATCGAGGCTATGCACCACGCGGTGCGCAGCACATCGACGACAATTCGAGACCCAACCGCAGGCGGTACAGGTCAGCACCGGGGCATAACCGCGCCGGTTAATAAATAGCAGACTTTGTTCTTTAGCCTCAAGCCCCTGAGCCAGCGCTTCAAGCAGTTGCGTCGACAACCCTTCGTCCAGCGTTAAGCGTCGCGTATCCAGCAGGGTGATGTCAGGCAACACGGCATCCGCATGGGCACGCTCCGGTAAATCGAGTCGTTGATAACGACCGCTCTGCACATTGGCCCAGCTCTCCGGTGAAGGCGTTGCCGAACCCAGCACAACCGGCACGCACGCCTGATGCGCCCGCCAGACGGCAAGATCACGTGCGTGA